>DAJH01000015.1:43048-50197 GCA_002498925.1 Euryarchaeota archaeon UBA173
GGGCTGAAGATGTATCCTCCCGGTATGTAGTGCTGTGGATGTTTCGAGCCATTGGCTAAGGTCCCCTCTCCAGGCAGCCTCCATTTGGACACCAGGAATGGCATAGTGGGGTCAGTGGTGTCGATTGTCCAAAGGAATCCAGTATGGCCTGCGTTGCTACCATACTCGGGAGCGATTATGGTGTAGTGTCGCCAATTCTCGCCATAGGTCGTGTCTTCTGGACCAGTTCCACACTCTGAAGGCCATTCGGACTGAGGGACGTATTCGCTAATCCCATTGCAGACCAGATGGTCGTATGGAACTGCATAGTGGATGTTGTCGTTACCCTGCTCGGCATCTAGCCATTCCTCGGGAGTCATATTGGCATGGCCTCCTCCCTCGGGGCCATACCATCCCGAATCATCAGTAGGGCACCCCAGCCATCTACCAACTTCTGGCGGCCATGCAACTCCAAGTGGGTCCGCTACAGATGGGGGGTCACTCACGTCAACAATTCGAAGACCTGCTCCCCAATAAGAGGCGACAAGCAACCTCTGCTTGGTAATCGGATGAACGAAGTAAACGTGATCGTGATTGAATATCGAACCACCGCAAGTGGTGTAAGGCTCGGGGGTGTATCCGCCCCATCTGAGTATTTCCCTACTGGAGTTATCACCAGTGATCCAAGAGTCAAATCCGTTTGGAACATAGAATATCTGAGTTCCTTTGTAGAACGTTCCACTGCTCCCTTCAACCATTTCTGGATATGGATCGGCCCCGAAAAGGAACAGGCTGCATTCCTCATATGGATCAAAAGCACCATCCCAGCCACAATAAACCGATAGATCCTGGTTGTGGAAGCCAGCTGGGGGGTTGTTCCACTCGGCAACCTTCACAGGTCGAGTCTTGTCACTTACGTCGATAACGTCGAGTCTGTTGGTCCCGCTGTTAGCATCATCGTCGTTGGGTATCGGATCCAATTCGCTGTTCGTCAACTCGTGGTTAACAAGGACCCAGTTATTGTCCTCAGTGACCTTGATGTCAATCATCCTAGCTACCTCGGCATAGTAGGTAGACAGTAGAATGATATTATTGGGGTTGCTTATGTCGAGGATCTCGAATTGGTTGTAGCTGGAAACATATGCAAAGCAGCCACCAGTTCCATCGCCATATATCTCGCAGTCCTCGTGGAAGTTTCCTTCGATAGCTATCTCGGAGTTATCCCCTGGGGTCGGTCCGACATTCTTGAATTCCTCACTACAGGGCCTACCAGCGGTATCATCGAGCTCCGCAGGGGGCTTGACGTTGCCATCGCAATTCAGGTTGTGGTAGTCGATAAGAACAGCATTATCTGTCCATAGCCGATGGGAGAAGAGGTCGCTGTGTGAGTGATTCCCGTCCTCGATCTCAGTAACTGGGTCTATCCAGCCAGAACTGCCCCCTCCGTCGCCCTCCGAATCGCCCATAATCGACAAGCATCCTGAAAGCGGAGCTAACACCATCAATCCAACCATTACCAAGCACGGACTAACCCGCATGCACCGACGCGCGCGTCTAACGCCTATCAAATTCGCCATTGGCAGGGCTCGACCCGATAGGGTCGTCAGAATCCAGTAGCCTGCCCATATGGCCTGTCAATATCCAACTGTACGATGTATAGTCCACTTGTTATGCAGGACAAGTAAGTGTACCCTTCGTGATATTCTGCAGCCCAAAGGAAAGGCGTCCAACCGAAATCATAGAACGCGCTGTCCAGTGGTGTTCCATCGGCGCCATGCGGCAGGTGGAAGCCCACCGTCGAGTCCAAATGGACGGCGGTTTTGTTTCCATCTGAGAGGCCAGCCAGCATAAGTGTCTCAATGTCAATTATCCATAATCCAGCGTGGTAGCTGGATAGGTATATCCTACCGTCCCAAGCACCCCCGTGACTGTTATCGGGAAGTCCAGGTAGGCCGGTTTGGAATATCTGGGTGTCCGCATTATGTGGACTGAAGAGCAACCACTCCTCGCCATCTGGAATATGGTGATCCCAGGCGAATGGAATCTCCCACCCATGAATCAATTGGGGCATGAATCTAATGTTCCCGTTGACCATTTCATACCCGGTCGTATCTAGTAGGTAACCCATCCCAGTACCCACGCTTGTGCTCAGCACTTCTGTGGCGATAATGGTGAGGTGACGCTTGCCAACAGGGTACCCGAGGTGACTAGCATCCACCATATCGTCGATCGGCTCAGCGTAGTGTATGTAGGAGGCTCTGCCCCCGTTCTCATTGCTGGTGCATCCACAGTCTATCTCTCCGTCTCCGTCGAAGTCTTCGAACTCCATCCACTGCCCGACCTCAGGGGCCCTCCAAAGGCAACCAGCCTGAGATCCGCCAGAGACCCTGCATAGAGAGCCATGCCAGAGGTATTCCGCAAGATCCTTGCCGGGATGAGGGACATCTGATGTATCGAAAATCCTGAGTCCCGCTTCCCAATAAGCCCCGTAAACATATGTCCTACCAAAACGTGGATCATTAGAATCCTCTCCCGGCCAAGTTTGCACGGTCATGTCATGAATGTAGATCCACCCTCCAAGGGTGGATTCCCATGAGACTTCTGCCTCTCCAAGCTTCACAATTCTGGGAAGATCTCCATAGGCTGCGAAATTCAGGTGTGCAATGGTAATCCCGCCACATGCATCGCCTTGTCCGACATCACACGATTCATAGTCCGGATTTGCAACAAAAATGTACCATTCGTTGTCTATCATGTGGGTGTATAGATTGTGAGGGCCGCTGGGGTGATCAACATCATACCAAGAATCCACCCAGCTCGGATTTGTCTTGTCTGTGACGTCTACTAGTGTCACAGTTACCTGCGCCGGATCCTCCCAAGATCCAACATTAGGATCCGCCGCACCCGGGTCGACTAGTTGATTCTGCACTATCACATACTCTCTGGCATTATATTGGAGATATTTCACATCTAGGACCTGCGTATTTGGGTCATAGTAAACCCCCGTCACAGTAGTATTTGCCGGATTAGTCACATCGACAATATGCATTTCAGACCACCCTGCAATGTACGCATACGTGTTCCCGTCAGGAGAATCTGCAACCTGTACCTCTGCATTCCCGGGGGCAGTTAGGGGATTATAGCTAACAGGCATTATGTTGTCCGTGTAAAGGACGTGCTGACTAGCATTCCTATGGTCGTGCCCCTCGACTTGTATCAGGGGATCGACTATGCCTTCAACAATAGTTGCACTCTCCCCCGATTCCTCAATCAGCATTACTGACGCTACAAGGGCGCCCAAAACACACACTCCAAAGGCCAGTGCCAGAGCTACTTTCCCCTGCTCCATGTCTCACGGGACACTGGCGGTCATGTTGAAGCCATCGCACCCCTACGGGAGGCCATGAGGGTATCCGAGTCCGTGCTCGCCGTACTTATCGTCCTACTATTTGCAACTCCTACAGCGGCCCATGAGCCGAAGGAATACACAATGCTGCTAAAGGAAGAGGGAGTGACTCCAAATGGTGTGCGAGATGGAATTCTAGTTTCTACCGACTACCTGTTCTTCTACAACGTCGATAAAAGAGAGAATGCGTCCCACAGAATACTAATCGACGCCGATTCCGATGGAATTTTCAATGGTTCAGATGATATTTCGACTGCATGGCTACACCCATCTTGCGAACTAAATGAGGCTGGCCAAAGAACCGATCCCGACTGTCAGGTGACAGAATTAGTACTCCTAGACCCCTCCAATGGGCTACTCCCGGGAAACATCTCGATGATGCACCAAGTATCGTACAATGGGTCAACTGATGACTCATCCTTCTTCGTGTCATTCTCTAATGATGAACATGCCACCCAACCCGCTCCCAATAATGGAATAGAGCAGGAAATTGAAGATGACTCAGCCGAAACCACTCTGAAGGCGGTGCTCCTCCTCTCACTCATCGGGATAGTCGCGATATTGCCAAGACTCCTCTCAGAGGATTAGTGTAATCCCCTTCTACGCAATGGGTGCCCTCAAGAACTCATGACCTCCCGGAAGGCTCAGGGGCGCTTAGCTCAGCTTGGAAGAGCGCCTGGTTTGCAACCAGGCGGCCGGGGGTTCAAATCCCCCAGCGTCCACCATTATCTGTTCACCTAGGTCTATCGGTTCCCTCTGGACTCTAGCATCTGATTCAGTATTTTCAGTAGCCCTCTGAGCGTCACTTCGCTAATTCCAGCCACTTTGCAGACATCGCTCTGAGTCCTTGGTGAGCTGCTATCTTGCGATGACTTGTACAGGATGACTCCTGCAATTCCCGAGGGCTTCTTCCCCTGCCAAGAAAGGTCGTCCTTCACCAATTCCCAAGTTTCTCTGACCTTTCCAAGTACGGAGGGGTGCAAGCCAAGATCCGAGTGGAACTTCTCAAAGTACTCTTCTGGGCCTGTGATGTGGTGCGCTCCAAGCGTCCTTGCCACGAGCCTGATGGTCCTCTTGAGCTCCTTGACTTCAACCTCCTTGGTCATATCAAATGCCTCAGATATCTCTTCTATCTTCCTGGGAATCTCAGCCTCTCTAGCTGCAACATATACGCATGCAGCTGAAACTCCTCGAATACTCCTCCCGGTCACCAAGCCCCTGTCTACGGCATGCCTGTATAGCCCCGCAGCTTGTTGTTCAATTTGTGGAGGTAGGTCCCCCCTGTCCCTGATGAACTGCATAGCCTTCGAGAGATTCCGACTTCGACTGTCCCGAGTTTTACTTCTCTGGTCGATACGCTGCCTCCTCCTCCAGTCTCGAAGTGCCTTCCCCGACATTCCATGCCTCTTGGCCGAGCCTGAGGTTAGATCAGAACGCCTAATCTCGGTCGATAGGCCCTTATCGGAAAGTGTGAGCGTAGTTGGCGCACCAACCCTACTCCTATCGTCCCCACCTGAATGGTTAGTCCACTCGGCACCCGGGTCGATCATATTCTCCGCAGCAACGTAGCCGCAGTCCGAACAGGACGTCTCTCCTCGAATGTCATCATTGTCCCACGAGTTGGAGCCACAAATCTTGCAAGGCCCTGTCACCGACTCCGTACCCCTGCTCCTGGAAGGCCTTTGGGCCGGAACTATGGAGCGTCCACTAGTAGTCTTCCTAGAGGTACTCTTATTCACTCCGGTCTGCCTCGCAGTCTCCTTTTCCATCTTCTCAACTCGCAGTTGTATAGTCTATACCGTATTATTTAAAGTTTACTATCATATGTTTACTCTACTATGAATGGTGCCAATTGGCAATTTCCAGTATGTGCCCAATCTGATTATGCACTTCCCGAAACTTATTGCCTCTCCTCTCCTTGCTAACGTCATGGGAAGTAAGCCCCCTGTACGAACCGCCCTTTTTGAGCAGCACATTGAGTCAGGGGCGAATATTGTCGACTTCCATGGTTTCGAACTTCCAATTTGGTACACTTCGATCCAGGAGGAGCACCTCGCAACTCGGAGCCATGCCGGCCTTTTCGATGTCTCACACATGGGCTTCTTCCGCTTTCAGGGTAGTGATGTATTATCATGGCTACAGTCCATCGGTACTCAGGAGTTTATGAACTTCGCAAGTGGCAGGTGCGGCTACACGCATTTCCTAGATTTAGATGGCAATATCATCGATGATATGATTTTCGCAGTCAATACGGAAGATGAGGTATTCGGAGTTCCGAATGCATCGATGGTAGACACCATGTTCGAATGGCTCTCATCCCATTTGCCATCAGACGGTTCCGTTTCATTGGAGGATTTGTCTAGCAAGACCAGCATCCTTGCATTACAGGGGCCTGAGTCATCGCAGATTGTTTCCGAAACCCTCGGGCCTGCAAACTCCGTGGGAAGGTTCCGCTGTCAGGAAATAGCAGCTAATGATTTAGGAGTTACAGGTTGGATTCAGGGAACTGGGTACACCGGGGAGCCGGGAGTGGAGATTTTCGTTACCAACGAACACGCCCCAAAACTTTGGTCGGCCCTGCTAGAAATTGGTTCTGAAAACGGAATCGTCCCTGTTGGACTGGGTGCCCGTGATACTCTGAGGCTGGAGATGGGTTATCTCCTCTCAGGGCAGGACTTCCTGTGGCCGGGTCTCGGAGAATCCCCTGACCCCGCCCTTCCAGATACTTTCCTCGCCAGGGACACAGTCGAAACTGCAGTCCCCTTTGGTTTGAGCATGGATCATGATTTCATAGGTCGAGATAGATTAGTTTCTTCCCTAGAAAGCGAAGAAAGATGGCACGCACTGCTGTGTCAGGAAAGGGGGCCTTCTCCTAGGCCGGGGCACATGGTCCTAGACGGGCCCGGAGAAGATGCTCGGTTAATCGGTTACGTGACTAGCGGGGCACCGGCACCATCACTGGGCGGAACGGGAATTGCCATGGCATATATCGACGGATCGGCCGTTGGCGATGAGGTATGGATTCAAGCCAGTCGTAGGCGCAGGGTCAGGGCAGAGATAGTTAGGCCACCATTCAATCCCAGATAGCATCAGGGTGCAAAATTCGCATCCCGCCGCGACAAACCTCATTGCTGAATGCCCTCCGTCCTAGTCCGAGGCGTCAGCATGAGCGGTGGAATAGAAGCCATAGCAATAAAGAATCTACAGACCCTTTTAATTTCCAAAGGACTGTCCGCAGAATCACTATTTTCTAAGTATGATATCGATGGAAATGGCTTCTTGAGTTATGAGGAGTTCTCGTCCGCACTCTCTTCTATCACAGGGCAGACGGCCCCTGAGGCAATTGTGAGGGCGATTATAGGGGTACTCGATTCAGATGGCGATGGCTCGTTGAGCCTTCCCGAAATAATCTCATTAGTCGATTCAGATACGTCAAATCAGCAATACTCTGCAGGCTCCGAGATCGTCATTAGAGACCATCCAAACCCCCTCTATAACGGACTTTACTCCCCGCAAGACGAGATTAATGGCAAACCCTCGTTTAGAAATGGGGACGGAGCGATCCTTTACTACTACAACGCTGGCTCCGGAGGGGCCCCATCATGGAGCTTGGATGACAGAGAACAAGACGGCAGGAATGACTGGTACAGGGGAGGATGGACACGTGTCCCTGGCTCAGGGGGATTGCCCACCGGGACTAGGAGGTGGGTGGGCGTTGGAAAGATCACTGTCTTCCCGTCTAGAGAACCAGCAACTCCGAAATC
>DAJH01000053.1 GCA_002498925.1 Euryarchaeota archaeon UBA173
ACTACAGCAGGTATTTGCCCAGACTGAAGGAAAAGTAATCTTGTCGCCAGATCTCTTCTGTACCAATAGGTCAATACCTTTGAACAATAATACACTGAATGCGCGATGAAGAAGCCCATCTCCATAGTGGCACTTGAGTTTAGTTTCAGAACCGATTACATTGTCTGAAGAATCAACAAGAATACATCGCTCCTGCATCATATCTGCTTGCGAGCTATCCTGTCCGCTAAGTGCCCCATCATGACTCGCCATAATTCCCGGAGGAATCGGCAACATATAATCGAAATCCACTTTTATGGCAATATCCTTGTTCCTATGGGTAATAATCCACCAATGACCAAGTCAATCACTCTGCTTGGATTCCTACCATCTATAAACCAAACATTCGGAACATATTGCGCTATTTGGGCTGCTCTACGAGCTTTGAGATCTATGCCGCCAGTAACATCCTCCTCTGTGTTATGGGAAGTCTCAGCCACTGTTTCCGGCGACCAAGCATCAAGTAATTTTGCACCTTCTCTACTCGGTGGCCTATCCATCATGCCCGGCGAGTCACCAAGCAGGAAAACTGAATATTCGACATTTGGAATCTCGACAGACAGCCTCACCATGAGATCGTCACCAGATAGTATGCCAAACTCGCTGGAGTCATCCTTACCTACTACGTCACCGAATGTCACCATGACTTCATTGGGGGGTGAACCGGCAAACGGTCCCAAACTACCAAGAAAGTCCGGCCCAGTTCCAGTAACCCAATTCGATGGAGGTAAAGACGTGCATGAAATGCCTTTACTTTCTAGGCTACTCGTAACATATCCACTCAACTCAATCATGTCCTTACGAACCTGAGACACCGCCCGCCTCTGCCCATCTGAAATTGTACTGTCCACACCATCCGAGAGTCGCCATTTCTTAGCAGTGAGGTGTCCGAACGATCCAGCTCCGTGAACCAATATGACAGAGAACCCCCCATCTACTAATTTAGATACCATGGATGTCAGAGAATCTATCACTTCAGGCTTCACTGTTTTGTGTTTGGATTTGTCCGTAATGAGTCCACCTCCCATCTTGATGACTACCGTTTTACGCATTCTCTCACATGTCCGAGTCGGCCAAATGATTTGGGTTCTCCTACTCGTCTCAAGCACATAGGGTTCATTTCGGTAAGTCCTCTCGGACCCATATGGCAGAACCTAGTGAGATGGAAAATTTCCAAAGATGGTTGCAAACCCAACTTTCGATGACCTCATCTATCGAAGACCCAGTTGAGAGGGAAAGAAGAAGATTGCAGATAGAGTCTGCAATTAGAGAGGCCATTGCATTTAGGGAGTCATTGAGAATTCTTGAGGAGTTGCAAGTATCTCCTCCCTTCGTTAATTCCGAGTCGTCGGTAAGGAGTATCTCTGAACCGATAGAAAATAATTCAGAGTCTAGTAACTCAATATGTCCGAATTGTGACTCGGACCTAGAACAGGATCTTGGCTTCTGTACGATTTGTGGGGAAAGGAGCTAGTCACTCCTCTTCCCAGCGTGCCCTTGCAGCTTCGAACTCAGGATCATTATCCGGTAATACGTTCAGGAACTCACCAGGGACCGAATCTGCAAGATAAACTGTTACACCAGCATGCCAGATTGTATCGCCAGAGGCCACCATCCTAGCAGTATCAACTTCCAATAGCGTTGGACTAGCATGATGCACATGCCCCGCCTCAGCCGCCGCCCTTATGGTAGCAGAAAGGTGAACGTGTGAACGCCCACTCGGAGTTATCCCGACCTCAATCAGATTTTCCGCTTCGTCAGGGGAGCATGGGTAATAGAGGAGAGGAGGAATATTCTCTGTCGGCAAGTCCAATTCGATCTCAAGACTATGCCCATATGTGGCCCTCATCATGTTCCCCCTCACTTCGTATCTGCCCTTGGGGTCAGTCTCAGAAATTGCCCTGAAATGATGGGGCCTCAACCAGTGAAACCTTCTCTCGTTGGACTTCTTGAATTGGAAGACTATGTCCTTCACATCAATCCATCCATTGATGTCCATCTCTAGATCGAACTTCTCAGGAGCATGTCTGAGAACTAAGGCCAGCCTCCTTGCTATGGTGTCTCTTTCATTCCCTCTCATTATGAATTTGCCTTCAGAATTACATGCAGGGCATAGGTCGTCGTCTGAGAAATATCCGTGTGTGCTGCACTCTCTAATCATAGTATCAATCCATCGAGAAGCAGTTATTTCATGAACCCCTCGGTCATAATTCTCTAAATTCAACCTACTCAACGGTTATGTCCCTGATATTGTACGCGATACTGTGAAGGCCGTAATCGTTGACTGGATGAGGACTCCGTTCCACCGTGCCCACAAAGGAGACCTATCCAACGTCAGACCTGATAGGATGCTAGGGCAAATCACCCGGCAATTACTTTCCAGGGCTAGTAAGCCGGGTGGGATACCGATATACAAATCGGATGGAAGCCCATTCATTGACGACGTTCTAGTTGGATGTGCGTACCCAGAAGGAGAGCAGGGCTACAACATAGGCAGGATATTGTCACAAAACACCGGATTCGATCATGCTGAAACCATCCCAGGTGCGACGTTCAATAGGCTGTGCGGCTCTTCAATGCAAGCTATTCTTACTGCAGCAGCACACATAGAAGTCGGATGGGGGGAATGCATCCTTTGCTCAGGCGTGGAGTCAATGAGCAGGGTACAAAGAAGAGGCTTCAATTGGAGCCCTGATCCTGAATTGGAGAAGTATTCTGATGCATATGTGAATATGGGAACTACTGCTGAGAACGTCGCTGAAAAGTGGCAGATATCCAGAGATGAGCAGGAACTATTCGCCTTGAATTCGCATATTAAGGCCAGTCAAGCAGTCCAATCGGGCTTTTTTGTCGATGAATTGGGATCTGTCTGGGACCCCCATGAGAACGACTCCGCCTATATCCAGATTCAATCTGATGGTTGTATTAGGCCCGATGCGAACAAGGAATCTATGTCCAAACTAAAACCGGCCTTCAGTGACGACGGCACTGTAACAGCAGCTACTTCATCACCGCTCACAGACGGAGCAGTTTCATTGCTTGTATGCAGCGAGGATTTTGCAAAATCCAACAATCTCCAACCGCTCGCCCGCATTGTTTCCGGTGCTGTAACCGGGTGTGACCCCGCCTTGATGGGGATTGGCCCTGTCGAAGCCACCAGACTCGCCCTCTCGAGGGCCAACTGGGACATAGATTCAGTAGACATCTTCGAGATCAATGAGGCATTCGCATCACAATGTATAGCGGTAATTAGGGAGCTGGGAATAGATGAGGACAGAGTCAACATAGACGGAGGAGCGCTGGCTTTAGGGCACCCACTTGGGGCCTCAGGAGCCCGGATTACAGGAAAGGCCGCCTCCCTTCTTCAAAGAACTAATTCCAAGCGCGCAGTTGCCACCATGTGCATAGGTGGGGGAATGGGAATCGCTATTGCTATAGAGGCCCCTTGACCAGAAATCCGCTGCAGTTGGGGCACCTGTCACCAATATTCAGTTCCCTAGGCATCACTGCAAGTATGCTGTGACACTCGGGACATGATGCTAGAACTTCTCCTTCATTCAGCATCCCTCCTGTATTGGGGATGTTAACTGAACCAGAATACCATCGCAAAAATGCCTCGCTCCTTAGAGTTGGAAACCTCCGGAATGTGCTTATTCCAAGTAAGAAGTATAGTGCACCCTGTAATGTCTGACCTTCTGAGAACATCGCCATCCCTGATACGATCAGGGAGAATCCACACATCAAAAGGAATATTGAACCCAGCCATGGCCCTGGTGAACCTCTTGATCTGAGTGAGAATGCCGCTGCTATGCCAATTGGAATTGCCAATAGGGAAATCGCAATTGAACCCATTATTCCCAGTGATGGACCGTATTGAAGCAATGAAATAGCCAGAAGTAGAATTAGTATCGTCATTACTGAGATAAAAATCACTAAATTCCTGAGTAGTCTATCCATGGCCTTCACCTTCCCCGGTTTCCCATGCAGGCGACGCACTCATGAATCACACGGCTATGCGGTACATGTGAGCAGAGACACGGGAGTTACCATGGCAAGTCGATGCCTTGAGGGTAAGCGAATACTTCTGGCCGTTACAGGGGGCATTGCAGCTGTGGAATCTGTAAAATTGGCTAGGGAGTTGAGAAGGCATGGAGCATCTGTTTCTCCAATGATGTCCAAAGACGCAACTAGGGTGATTTCTCCACTCGCACTGTCATGGGGGTCAGGAGTCGATGTTATGACCAACTGGGAACCATCAATGTCCCAGTTAGACGGTTTTGACGCCATACTGGTAGCACCAGCCACAAGAAACACCATCGCGAAGCACATACATGGGATTATGGACTCACCAATCATGATGGCATTAGCAGCTTCCCGAGGCAATAATACACCAGTATTGTTCGTTCCATCGATGCATAATGATTTGTTCGATGACCCCGTCACTGATGGTCTTCTTTCCTCGGTCTTGGATTCTGGTGCTCACATTCTAATCGATGATGAGGAGGAGGGCAGGAGAAAGCAACCTGATCCAGTTTCGATAGTGGCCGAATTATGTCATATTTGCAACTCATCTCTACCTTCAAGACGTGTTGTGGCCATAACTCTGGGAGCCAATAGGGCCCCAATAGACTCTGTAAGGGCAATACAAAACGCATCCTCGGGAAGAACGGGGTGGGCTATTGCCGAGCACCTCCACAGAATGGGCCATACTGTGATATGTATTGCTGGAAAAACTTCGGTTAGGTCTAGCTTCACTATGCCAAATGTACAATTCGATGGAACCCCGCAAGGCATGCTGTCAATAGCGAAGTCTGTCGCTTCTGGTAAGCCCAGACCAGAAGTCTGGATACATGCTGCCGCTGTCCTTGATTATTTCCAGAAACCAATTCAGGGCAAGAAGCTCAGTGGCGATGGTGACTGGACCCTGGTTCTCAATGAAGGCCCCAAACATATTTCCGAGCTCTCAGACCTGGTCGAGGGATCCTTCAGAATAGGCTTCAAACTCGAGATAAACTCATCCCATGAAGATCTTGTCAGCCGTTCTTTGGAACAGATATCGAGATATGGAATTGATGCAGTGGTGGCAAATAATCTCGAAGATCTGGCAAATGACAACGGGCCCCGCTGCCGGATTGTATTGCCAGACGGCTCATCCTCTGTAATCAGAGATCAGATGTCCATGTGCGAATCTATAGAGTCCCTAGTATCGCTACATGAGCTAAGATAGATGCGAATAATTCAAGCCACGGTTATTCTGGGTCCTCATCATGACAGGGCGTGGCAAGGCCAAGAGAGGCATCCCCGCCAAGTCAGACTTCAATTCCTGGTACCCATCAATTGTTGAGATTGCTGACTTAGTAGACAAGAGGTACCCAATCAAGGGAATGGATGTCTGGAAGCCATATGGCCTTTCTGCAATGTCTTTGATAGACAGCCTTGCAAGGCAACAGATGACTAATACTGGGCACTCCGAATACAGATTCCCATTGCTCGTTCCAGAAGACCTTTTGGAGAGGGAGAACAAGCTCGTTTCGAGACTCAAAGCTGCAAGAGCAGCGGGCGTTGATCCATCAGAACTCAGAATCGATGAGGAAGACTCCGGCTTCAAGAAGGAGGTCTACTGGGTAACACATGGCGGGGAAAACGAGCTCGAAGTACCAATGTTTCTGAGGCCTACATCCGAGACTCCGATGTATACAATGTTCTCTCTTTGGGTCAGGAGTCATGCAGACCTACCCTTGAAAACCTTCCAGATCGTAAACACATTCAGGTATGAAACAAAACAGACCCGTTCTTTCATCAGAGTCAGGGAGATACATTTCTTTGAGGCGCACACCGTACACGCCACCGAGCAAGATGCTACAGCCCAAATCGATGAAGATGCACAGATGGTTCAGAGTATCCTGCACGACCTATGCCTTCCCAGCATAGTATCCAAGAGGCCAGTCTGGGATACATTTCCCGGTGCATGGTACACTATGGCAGCGGATGTTGTAATGCCTAACGGTAGAACACTCCAAGTTGCGACATATCACCATTATAGGGACCAGTGGGCAGGAGCTTTCGACCTTTCATACGAAGATCCGGATGGGAAAACTCAGCTTTGCCACCAGACAACATTTGGCATGTCGGAGAGATTACTAGGATCGGTCGTCGGTATGCATGGCGATGACCAGGGGCTGATTATGCCACCCGCAATCGCACCTTTCCAGGTGGTCCTATTCCCCGTGGCGGCACATGTGAATGAGAATGTTATACCAGCCATAAAAGACCTAGCCCAGTCATTAAGGGATTCCGGATTCAGAGTCAAACTGGATGATAGGGAAGTTAGGCCAGGGGTCAAGCATTATGATTGGGAAATCAAGGGAGTCCCAATAAGGCTTGAGCTCGGCCCTAGGGATCTCGAATCAGGAAGCTGTATACTCTCAATTCGCACGGGCGGAAAAGAAGAAGTGCCAATCGAAGGGATATCCGAAACAATAGGGAAGAAACTCCATTCCATTTCAGAAGAATTGCGGGCTAGATCATCCGTTCACCTAGAATCACTAGTCCGCCCGTTCCCGGGAGTCGTGTCCATCGGGGATAAATGGGAACTTGCTGCTGAAATCGATGACGACGTAATCTATGAGATTGCCTTTGACGGAAACGATTCCGACGCAGAGATTCTCGAGAAACTTACGGGTCTAGCAATACTGGGAGATTGCGACGAACCATATCCAGAGCCGACTCCTTGTGTGGTAACTGGAAGGCCCACTACAAGGAAGCAGCACCTTGCTAGAATGTACTGACCTATCTCTTCCTCAACATCAGGCGTAATGTCAACAGTCCGAAAACAGTCATTAGAGCACCATCAATAATCCCGCCAGTGCCGGCTTCGCCCCAAGAGCTAAGATCATTGTACTCTGGTAATTCCGACCATAGTAGTCTTGTATTTTCATCACAACCTTCTGCCGGGTCTTCGACATCCGACATTACAGAAATATCCCCAACTGTTCCATTGCTGTATGCAATGGCCACGCCCTCTAGACTCAGAACCGAGAGATAGGTATAGGGAGGTGTGGTAACCATCCAATTTTCGGTCTGGATCCTTACAGTCTCTCCTGCCATCCAGCTAGAACCGCCTTGGTCCACAATTTCATTTGAACCGTTTTCTGAAACAACCCATGAGATGCTATAGTTTGATGATATATTCATTCCAGTAACTGTCCATGAAATCAGAAGGCTACCCTCATCGACCGTAGCCGATGAGGAGTATGTCAATTCCTTGGGCACAACTTCATCTTCACACAGTGGGACGTAGCTACCGATTCCTATAGCTACGTTCGATACTACAATTGAGAGGCACAGTAGGCTAATTACAATCGAGAACACAGGTCTCCTTGGATTGATTACAGCATCTGAAGAGTCTTCTGCGGTATCTTCTACTTCAGGTAGCTCCACTCCTCCATTGCCATTTGAAACTGATATTCCATGCACCTTTGGTTTAGCTGGCCTACTTACTCCCATTTCCTCCAGCGCATCCCTCCCATATATCCTCTCGGCCATAGAATAGAGCTCGGGATTTTCCTCAATTTCAGATGGTTCGATTGAGCCATCAAGGAGTCCCTTGAGCCTATCCGAGTCGCTCATATTGAGTGCTCCACTATGCATACTTCATCAATCAAACGCTAGGATGACCTAAAACTAGCCTGTTCAGACACTGTTGACAATATTCCGAGCCTTTGCAGCAATCTCATTCCTAGTAAGCCCCATGTGGTGCATGAGATCAGAGCTCTCCCCACTCTCACCGAATCTATCTTTCACTCCAACCATCTGAATAGGATAGCCTCCAGTTGTTGAAAGATATTCTGCCACGGCACTACCTAGGCCCCCTATTATGGAGTGATCCTCAGCAGTGACAATACCATCACATTCTGCTCTGATGTCATCGAGTAGGTTGGTATCCAGGGGCTTTATTGTATGCATATCAATAACGCTAGCACTGACTCCCTCGCCTTCAAGCATTTTAGCAGCCTCAATAGCCTCGGAAACCATTACTCCACATGCCACTATCGCTACATCGCTACCTTCTCTTAGTACGGACCCCTTCCCAATTTTTAGATTATTCACAGTTTCAGAATCATACATTCTGGGAGTCTTGTTTCGAGCAGTTCGGGTGTATGATGCATTCCCGTGATCTAGGAGTTGCACGGTCAACTCTTCGGCCGACAGATCATCACAGGGGGTAATCACAGTCAGACCGGGTATGGTTCTGTAGATTGCCAAGTCTTCTATCGATTGGGCACTACTACCATCAGTTCCCGTATGAATTCCACCATGACTGCCACATATGTGAACCGCTAGGCCGGGCCTTGAAATGCCGTTTCTAACTTGCTCGAATGCACGTTCAGTGAAAATAGCAAACGTGCTAGCGAACGGTACCTTGCCCGAAGAAGCCATGCCAGCAGCAACCAGCATCATGTTCTGCTCCGCAATCCCGAGTGAAACCGTTCTCTCCGGGAACTCAGCCCTGAAAAGGCAAGATTTGGTAGATTTACCTAGATCGGCTTCAAGAACAACTACTCTAGGGTCTTCAGATAGTCTCAGTAACGCCTTTCCATAGCCGTCTCTCGATGCGCCGCCGGCGGATGGTGCACTCATGACAACTCCTCCAAAGCCAATGCCAACTCTTCGTCATTGGGGGCTTTACCATGGAACGACGGATTGTCCTCCATAAACGAAACACCCTTTCCCTTCACTGTATGTGCAATAATGGCCGAGGGGCCCGAACCAGCCGATGAAGCCCATTCCAGAGCCCCGACAATTTCCTCCATGTCATGCCCATTAATCTCTTTGACATTCCATCCGAAGGACTCAATTTTGGATGCCACATCTCCCACCTCCATCTGCACATTAACGAAGTCATCATTTTGGATTCTATTCCTATCAACTATCAGCTTCAATCCTGAAACATCATGGAAGTCAGCTGCCATCAGGGCCTCCCAAATCTGCCCTTCCTGAACTTCACCATCTCCTACCATGACCCATGTTTCCCTTTCGCTCGAGTCCATCCTGGCTGCCAACGCGCAACCCAGGCCGAATGATAGCCCCATGCCCAAGCTACCTGCAGAGAAATCCACGCCATCCGTCCATTTCATGTCAACATGCCCCTGACAAACTGAACCTAGCGCTCTGAATGTCGACAGGTCGTCATCATTTAGGAAACCCATCTCACGAAGGATCGAGTATACCGCGGGACTAGCATGGCCCTTACTCATTACAAATCGATCCCTGTCTTCCCAGTCTGGGTCGTCGACGTTGAACCTTAGTCGAGTCCCATATAGGCCAGCAATAATGTCAATCGCTGACAGTGATCCTCCCGGGTGTCCTGCACCAGCCTTGTGAATCATTTTCACTATGTGCTTCCTACAGACATTCGCTAGTTCCTCTAGCTCAGGGATTGACATATCCATCCCCTCGGCTCGCCCTTCCATGACGCTCCTACAAAATCTAACTAATGATGATTTCCGGACACAGAACAAATTCTTATCACATGCTGCTCAGTGTCACTACACATGGCGGCCCAACCCGTGCCGCTTTCTGGGAATGAAGAATGGCGCAGTAAGCTTGCAAAACTCCCTGTCCCACTAGCGGTTTCCTCAGATCCCTTATCCATGGCGTGCCTGAAATCTCTAATCGAAGAAGGCAGAGTTTCCCGTGAACAGGGCATTAGTCTATTCGAAAATCCGTCCCTTTCCTCAGTCTCATCCTTAGCAGACATGGTAAAGAAGTCAAGATATGGCAATAATGTATTTTTCAATGAGAATCTCCATGTCAATACGACCAATGTTTGCGTCCTGGCATGTCGTTTCTGTGCATTCAGAAAGGGACCTAGACATCCCGAAGCGTATTCCTTGGATATTGATGAATATCTAGACAGAATACGACCACTCTCAGAATCCATCGATGAGGTGCATACAGTTGGAGGACTTCACCCCAAGTGGGATGTCAATGATTATTGCACTCTTTTCTCGGCAACCAAGGAAGAATTTCCCAATATCCACATCAAGGCCCTTACTGCTGTAGAGATCAAGCACCTATCGAAAACCTCTTCGCTATCCGTCGAGGAAACACTATCCAAGCTCTCAGAAGCTGGACTTGATTCGCTGCCGGGGGGTGGAGCGGAGATACTGGTGGATCACGTCAGAGACAGAATTTGTATGGGCAAGGAGTCTTCACAGGAATATTTGGATATACACTCAATAGCACATAAAATTGGAATGTCCACTAATTGCACCATGTTATTTGGCACTGTCGAATCTATTGAAGACAGGGTTACTCATCTGATTCGGCTTAGGGAACAGCAGGATGCCAGTAAAGGATTCCAGTGTTTTGTCCCATACCCATTTCTCCCCGATAAAACCAGACTTCCCGAAGCACAACTAGCAACTGGAAGTGAGATAATCAGGGTGATTTCGATTTCGAGGATTTTACTGGATAATATCCCACATATCAAAGCCTACAGGATGAATATTGGAGATAAACTGTCTTCACTCGCCCTCACATGCGGTGCCGATGATATTGATGGAACAGTCGGCCATGAAGAGATAATGCACGTCGCCGGAAGCTCCACTAGACTAGACACTAGCACAGATCAGCTTGCAGCACTTGTAAAGTCGAGTGGATCAATTCCCGTGAAAAGGAACTCTAACTATTCCGTATTTGAGAAATATACGACTAGCAATCCTTCTTACTCCAGGGTCCTGCCTCAGATAGGCATGACATAGGTCGGTGTAATGATGAGCTGGATGGATGTCTTAGGTAGAGTTTCATTCTCAAACTGCGATCCTATTTTCGATGGCATTGATCAGGAATGGTCGGTCCTACCAGCACCTCCTGCATGGCTCACAGGGCACGTTCTCAGGAAGGACTGCCTGACAGCCCCAATCCCAGCTGCCGACTATGCTTTGCACCATGACGAACTCTTCTTACTTCCTGATTTGGGTATTGTCAGTAGTGGAGATGTTGGGTCCGTGCTACTTTTTGGCTCAAGACCACTTGAAAGTATGAGGGACATCGCTCTGCCCTCGGACTCTTCCACATCAAAGGTGCTGCTAAGATGGGCACTCAAGAATAGAGGTCTAGACCCTAAATTCGTTGATTCTGGACCCGATATCGATACAATGCTGGAGAAATGCGATGGTGCCCTCCTAATTGGCGATAGGTCTCTCATGGCGTCAAGAAAATATCCCGACCTGGTAAAACTGGATCTCGGTAGAGAATGGAATGACACCACTGGTTTACCCATGGTTTTCGGTGTTTTTGCTGCTAGAAGGGACGCTCCAGAGAAACATCTGAAGAGAGCGTACAGGGATATGATGACACAGCTAACAAAATTCGAGTCAAATGGGAGATGGAGGAAAGAGGTAATTTCTAGGTCATCAGAGAAACTAGGATTTCCCTATGATAGGATGGAAGACTATTTCCAACGCGAGGTCAGGAATAGGATGACGGACAGGGACGTCGAAGGATTGACGACCTTCCTGAAGGTTGCTTGTGAGATAGACAAGGGACCTGAGTGGGCGTTTCACTCGGAATAGTTGAGCCTCTTACTCGCCACCCACTCTAGCAAATCTAATGCTACTTCGCAAGACTCTGCCACGACTATGTCCCTATCATCTTTGAATTCTTCAAGAACGCCCAGTGCAGTTCTATCGCCTATCGCGCCCAATGCCTCGGCTGCCTCGTGCCTTACCATCACATCTTCATCCATGTCTCTCAGCCTCTCAGTCAGGTATGGAATTGCATGGGAATCTTGCATTTGGCCCATCACATAGGCAATCTCATGCTTCAGTAGTGCGGAATCCGAAGAAAATGCTGCTGCCAGGGCATCTACTGAGTCATCACCACCTATATTCCTCAATGCGAATAGTGCCCTCATCCTTTGGAACATCTTTTCATCTTCGTTGCAAATTGTCTTTCTTAGGTTGCTGACGTCGGAATCCTTACTTGGAGGGGCGGGATCTACAGAATCAAACTCACTCATTTCCGGTTTTTCGTCCACCATCTAATCACCTGATCCAATGAATTTAATCGAGTCCACATCTAGTGTTTCCCTAACCATCCCTATCCTTTGCCCCTCCTTAAGGAATAGGCGTATCGCATCCCTACCGTCTTCTCCGTAGTCTAGAGTCCTTTCGTTAACGTACATTCCCACAAATTCCCTATTTGTGTCATCGTCTATTCCCCTTCCCCATTGTTTAGCAAACTCAAGTGCTGCAGACGGGTTGGCCAGAGAATGTTCTATACTGTTTCGAACGTCCTTTGTTAGTGATTCGCACAATTCCATGCCTAGATCTTTCCTCACAATATTTCCGCCCAGTGGAAGAGGCAGTCCGGTTTTCTCATTCCACCAGACTCCAAGGTCTAAGAGCAGCTCCACTCCTTCGGACTCCCATGTTAGCTGGCCTTCGTGAATAATCAATCCCACATCGTATTCTCCATTGTATACCGCTGGTAGAATCTCATCGAAGGGCACGACCTCGACCTCGACGTCACCCCATGCTAGCCTCAATGCCAAGTATGCGCTGGTACCGAGACCCGGTATCGCTATCTTCGACTTCTTGGCTTCATCAACTGTCATGATCTTCTTTGTAATCAGCATTGGGCCATATCCTTCGCCCATAGAAGCCCCACAATTCATGAGATGGTACTTTTCGGATATTTCTGGAAATGAATGTATGCTTACAGCTGATACTTCGTATTCCCCATCAAGGGCATGTTTGTTGAGCGTCTCAATATCTAGAAGAACGTGCTCATACCCTCTGCCACCAGTATCAATTGCTCCTGTCGTCATTGCATGAAACATGAATGCATCATCTGGGTCCGGGGAATGTCCAACTCTGTATGCCTTCGCGTCGTCACTCATGCCCCTTCGACAAACAACGTATAGAAAATTCCTTGCTTGCTCAATTGTGCATGGTAACAGTGAATAGCCATCGCTGACTCCCAGATTTATGCCTGACCCTACCAAGCTTTCAACGGCCACTGGCCAACTTGGACCTATATGTTCAGTCACTGGCAGGGCATTGACCTTCTCAGAAGCTATCGTCGTCGATGATCAATTCGTTTGCTACGAGGCATACTTAGAAATGACAGGTACCGAATCAGCTACAGATTCTAGGGAAGTACCTACTAGTCTAGTCCTAGAATAGATGAGCATGTTCATGTGCTAGCCTCCATCCAATGGCTCATGGCATCCGGATGGAGTAGGTTCGCTCTGAGATTTAGCGAATACTATCAGTCACTTGGGGTATCTGATATCTGGACCCCTCCCCGATTGAGATCAAGAGAATGGATGTTCATTCCATGGGGTAGTAAGCCTCCGGATAGGCACAGGGCCCTGCCGACAAAGGGGGATCTTCTATCATATCTGCAAACTAGGGGGCCCCACTCTTGCTTCCACAGCACTGCCTACTATGAAGACCCAAGTGAAAGGAAGATGTCAGATAAGGGGTGGCTAGGAGCAGATCTAATTTTTGACTTAGATGGCGATCACTTGCCCGGTGTTTCGGATAACGACTTCCCTGGGATGATGGAAAAAATTCAGGAGCAGGCATGGAGCCTTTGGAACGACTTCCTTCAGCCC
>DAJH01000060.1 GCA_002498925.1 Euryarchaeota archaeon UBA173
ACCAGGGGAATGAGTTCGCGCTTGGTACGTGAACGAGTGTCGTATACCCTTAGCGCCATCGACCTCTCTGCTAGGCTTACCCGTCATCAACCTCTCGCTGCTTTAACCAAGGCAGCGAACAGTAAGTCGTGTCCCTTGCGTTCAGGGTGCCACTGAACTCCTATGCAGAATTTCTTATCCTTTCTCTCAACTGCTTCGATTAATCCATCATGTTCGGCAACGGCTGAAACTTTGAGGGATCCGGGGTCAGAGACTCCCTGATGGTGCGTCGAGTTCACGGTGAATGAAGTTCCCATTAGCTCAGCTAGTATCGAGTCTTTCTCCACGATGACTCCATGATCCGTCGATTGCCCATCATAGCCACCATGGCCCTCATGGCCGGGTGTGTCATCGAGATGCTGGTGTAGTGAGCCGCCGTGAGCTATGCTAAGTATTTGCATGCCCCTGCAAACTCCGAGGAGAGGGATGTCCATTTCCAAAGCGGAATCAATTAGGCTAATCTCAGTTTCATCCTGTTCGGGATAGAACTCCTTGGTCATTGGCCCGGGAGTCTGCCCATACTTGGAAGGGGAAACGTCCGGCCCTCCAGATATGATTAGTCCATCGATACTTTTCAGGAGGCTTGTCATATCACCTGCAGGAGGGATGATCAGTGGAATTCCCCCTGCCTCATCTATCATTGAAACGTATGCCGATGGCAATATTGCCGCGTGCCTCTGCCAGTTCCCATACTGTGTATCACGCATGAAGCAAGTGATACCAATTACTGGACGCACTCAAACACCTGACGATTCCCTGAGTTTCCTAGCGTGTCTGAATGACATGATTCCTGCGGTCATGAAGATGGACCCCAGCACTACCAGAATTAGATGGGACCCTATTGCTAGATTGGACTTTCCTCCAATATCAATCAGCCCTTGTGCGCCGCCGATGACCATGAGCAGAGCGAAGATCATCGCCGCGTGCATGTAATGATGTCGATTTGCCTCATTTCTCTCGGATAAAATCCCCAGAATGAGTAGGGGGGCGCCCATAAATGCGGGTATCATAGCGGTAATTGAGGGTGGATCGGCGCTCTGCATGAAGTAAGCGACTAAGCCCCAGATAACCAAGATTCCACCGGCGACCTTAGCCAGATTGGGTATTGTCAAGCCAGAGAAAGTAAACGTGTCTTCCATACCCTTGGCTAGATGTTACTACTTATGACAGTCACTATCCTAGGCCGTCGAATCAGCACTAGCTGTCTCATGAATTTCTTGATCCCTAGCAACTATTTGTTCCCATAGCAATTCTGCAACATCGAGGACCTCCATTTCGGCGCCAACGGCGTCCAAGCCATCCTTTACCATGACAGAGCAGAAGGGGCATCCGACGGCAACGGTATCACAACCGGTTTCTGCTAACTCTGCGGCCCTGATCTCATTCACCCTCTTGTCTGCGTCTTCCTCCATCCACATCTGGGCGCCACCTGCACCGCAGCAGAATGAGGACTTGCCATGCCTCTCGGGCTCGGCATCGACCCCTCCAATTACTGATCTTGGCTCATCGACAACGCCGCCCATCCTACCTAGATAGCAAGGATCGTGGAAGGTTACACTTCGCCCATTCTTCTCGGCGTCCGGAAGTTTTCCCTCTTCTTGGAGCTTAGCGAGGATTTCAGAATGATGGAATACTTCTAGTTCATCACCTCCAAAGTCTCCATACTCCTTTCCGAGAGTGTGGAAGCAATGTGGGCATGAAGCGACTATCCTCTTGACCCCTAGCTCTTGGAATGTCATCATATTGGTCTCGGCGAGCATTTGGAACAGATATTCATTTCCGGCTCTGCGGGCAGGGTCGCCAGAGCATCCTTCTTGCATGCCCAGGATACCGACATCCAATCCGGCCTCCTTCAGAAGTGAAATTGTGGACCTTGCGACTTTCTGGTTCCTTTCATCAAAGCTTCCTGCACATCCCACGAAGTAGATGTACTCAGCGGGCTCACCGACCTTGACGTCTAGATCTGATGCCCAATCTGCCCTCTCGTGGGCTCCGAATCCATATGGATTGGATGCAGACTCTATATTCCCCATTGCAGTATTCAGGACCTCTGGATATTCCATGGTCTCCATCATGGCGTTCCTTCTCAGATCTGTTAGTTTTGGGACGTGCTCAATGTATAGTGGACAAACGTCGACACATGCATTGCATGTTGTGCATGCCCATACTGCGTCTTCAGAAATCCTGGTCATCATCGTCTCCGATGGCTCCCCACCCGAGAGAAGTATTGGAGCGTGCTCGTTTGCATAGTCCCTGACATCATGAATAACTTGCATGGGGTTCAGAGACTTTCCTGAGGCGTATGCTGGACATACGTCCTGGCATCTAGCGCAGGAGGTACATGACCAGCCATCTATGAGTTGTCTCCATGTGTACTGACTGTAGGAGCTGACGCCGAATGAGTCTATGTCCAGATCTTCCAAGGGGACTGCCTTGCCATCTTCACCGATGGCTAGAGGCCTCATCTTTCCAGGGGGCTCGATATCGTGGAAGAAGACGTTTGGGACTGCCATTACCAAGTGCATGTGTTTGGAGACTGGAATTAGGAAGAGGAACACGGAAATGGCGACCATGTGGGCCCAATAGGCAGCGACTACAGTCCCCTCGGATAGATTCATTTCGGCGAACATGTGACCGAATGGCTCCCAGAATGGCGAAGGCCCTTCATAGGACTCGACTACGAAAGATGTAGTGGTAATTGTCAGTATTAGCAAGAGGATTATGTTCCCCTCAAGTTGGGACTTTCCCTTCAACTTCTCTGGAGTGAATACTACCCTCCGGATAAGTGCAGCGGAACAACCGATTAGGGCCATGGTGTAGCCGAGTTCCACCATTCCATTCCAGGGCCCATTTAGGGCACTTGGTAGGACATGCTCTGAAAATGCATTTGCTGTTGCGAGATCGAACATATCAGATGCCAGCATCAAGAAGCCCCAGAACATCAGGACGTGCATGGTGCCAGCAACTCTGTCCCTCAGGACTTTCTTCTGACCTAGCCAACCTGAGAGGAATACCCCTATTCTGGTGCCCCATGAGTCGAATCTGTCATCCGGAGATCCTATCATCACCAGTCGCACGGCTTTCTGAACTTGATATGTGAAGAAACCAATGGAAATAGTACCGAGAATCGCTAGAATTTGCCAGCCCTCGAAGGGGCCGTATGATTGTAGAAGGGGGTGTTCCATCTGAAAACCTCGCACCGTTCTATCTCAGCCTATGGAGTGGCGGCATGTTCTTGAAGCAGGTGCAATAATTAAAGCAACAGGTAATAATTACTACACCGAGTTAATTGTAACTGATTGTTTTGAGAACCCAACCCTCATTTCCCGAAAGCCGTAGCATGGGGCATGGCGCGTGCGTTCGCTCCGGGAAAATGTATTCTCTTTGGGGAACATGCAGTAGTCTATGGGCACCCAGCTGTTGCAGTAGCCATAGACGCTGGAGTGGAGGTTTCCATCAAGGAGTCGACCAAATGGACAATAGAAGGCATGGATTTCGACCCCATCCGTCACCCTCACATCACACACATCCTCAGGGACGCTTTCAATTACGACGGGGCGCCGCTGGAAATTGATGTCAAGAGTGGTTTGTTCTCTGCTGCTGGACTTGGCTCATCTGCTGCGATTTCGAATGCAATGGGAGCGGCGTTGCAATTTCATATTGAACCCGACCTGGCTATCGACAGGATAGGACTTGCTAGGATGGGGCACTCTGCTGAAGCTAATGCGCAGAAAGGCAGGGCGAGTCCGACTGATACAGCTACCAGCGCTCTAGGGGGGTGCGTAGTAGTGTCCGGGGAATTAGTTGACGGGACTAAGCATATTTTCGATGCCACACTTGATACCCCTGAGGGAGAGAGGTCTTGGTCCATTAGCAAAACCACAATTCCCGATGGATTGGACGCCTGGATAGTCTTGGGTTTCACTGGCATAGGATCACCTACCGGAAGAATGGTGGCGGGTGTTGCGAGCCTTCTAGATGCGGATCCCTCGAAAGAAAAGGAAATGGAAGCTATTGGGAAAATCACTCATGCTGGATTGGCGGCGCTTTCTGCCGGAAATCTCGAGGGGGTCGGTATTGCTATGGATACATGCCATGAGAAGCTTAAGTCACTACAAGTAAGCAGCCCTGAACTAGAGCATCTAATCAATGCAGCCAGGCCACACTCCCTTGGAGTCAAGCTAACTGGTGCAGGTGGAGGGGGGTGCATGGTTGCTCTGACTAGAGACCCTCGAAGAGTCGCCGAAGCCATTGAGATTGCTGGCGGCAAACCTCTCATTTCCAAACTAGGTGCAGAAGGCGTGAGAATCCTCTCATAAAGTCGTATAATGGGACAACCGGAAGTTCGGTGGCACAACTATCTTTTATAAGTAGAATATACTGCGCGGCCTATGCTTAGTGACGAAGAGCGTCTTACAGTTGTGAATGTCGTAGCATCGACAAGAGTTGCCGAGGAGTTGGACCTGCCAGATATTGCAATCCAGCTTAATTGCGAGTATGAGCCAGAACAGTTTCCTGGTGTGGTCTACAGAGTGGTCGACCCAAAGCTTGCGATACTCATGTTTAGGTCTGGCCGTGCGGTCTGTACCGGTGGTAAGAACCAAGCAAACATTGAGACAGGGATAGAGAGAATGATAGGTGACCTTAGGGCTGCTGGAATAACCACTTGGGACCTGAAAGATGTAGAGATAGAGGTGCAGAACATGGTGGCTACATACTCACTATTCTTCCCAGAGGACTACGATGGCGTCGCTAAGATGGATGATATCAATACAAAGGTCATCGATGCTGAAGGTGGAGGAATTAGAGCCGCTACTGATGAAGAGGTTGAGGAAGAAGATGAGAGGATCAGGGGCATTAAGCAGGGAGAGCCGCTAGCAGCCCTGCCCAGAAGGCTCAATCTGAACAACCTGACCTTCCACTTGCCCTTTGACAAGGTTGAGTATGAGCCAGAGCAGTTTCCTGGCCTGATATACAGACTCGATTACCCCAAGGTTGTCTGCCTGATTTTCGGAAGTGGAAAGATGGTCATCACAGGAGCCAGGCATAAGGACGAGATTCTTGAGGCGGTCCAGTTTATTCAGGACGAACTTGCCGACTTACCCGACTACAGAGCAATGTGAGCTTAGACACATTGATTTGTGCGTGTCATCCAGGGGCCGTTATGCGCGACGCACGGGCGATAGCAGTTGGACTAGCGATTCTCCTATCTTCGCAGTACTGTGTACTAATGATAGATGGTGAGCAGGACATCCTGAAGGAAGAAGAAGATCAATACTTCACATCCAAGAATACGGGGATTGTTGATCTGCCCACATGGAGAATAAATGACAGGTGGACATACAACGGCGAGTTGGACGTCAGGGACTTTATCGCGACCTCGGGTGTTAGCACTAATGTTGACTTTCTGGAAGGTTCCCTGGTCAAGAACATAGATGACATCTACGTAATGACAGTAGATAACAGATCTACCCTGGTGTATGAGGCGCGGTCGGAAGGGACATATGAGGCCGAGGACATTGATCTCGATGGAAATAATGGAGATCTGGTTGTAGAAATCGACACTACGGAGATAGCCAGGGTCTCGGACCTTGCCACCATCAGTCAAGAGGCGACCATAGACATAGACTTCCAGTACCAAATCCTTTGGTGGACAATTAACATAGATGTGGCAGATTTGGTAATCTCACAGACGTTCTCGCCGCCCACAGAGGGATATGACTTCCCCCTTAACGTAGGAGACGAATGGCATACAGACTACTATCAGGAAACAGATTACTCGGGTCAGAGCGATTATGTGGACATCCCTGCCGATGAGTCGTCCCACGAGTCGTCTAGCTGGGAAGTCGTTAGCAGGGGGGCACCGGGCGTCAGCTATGCTTCTTGTCAGCAATCATACAATATCACAAACTATGATTCCAATGGGGATCCTGTTGGATACAGGTGGTTTTGCCCCTCTGTGAGAGGGGATGTTTACTCGTCATTCACTCAAAGTGTCGGCTTCTTGGCTAATCACGAATTAGTGATGTATCAAGCGGCACCTAGGACGAAGCAAATCTCGGTGGAACTGGAGTTTCCCCTTTCGCCAGTTGATATGGAACAGTCTGTATTCGCAAATGTGACTCAGAATAACCAGGATGTTTCCGGACAGTCCGTTGAGTTCAGGTATGGGATTGAGGAAGACGTAAGGACGTTCACAACTGGCTCGGGTGGCTCGGCAGAAATTACATTCAACTCGGGGAGCGAGCCTGATGATTCCATTGGCGGTCCCGATACTGGGAGCCATGGGGTGATCGTTTGGATACCCAATCAGAAGATTGTGGGCGCGTCTACAATAACGATAGATCCGAATACGTACGCAGTTGACCTAATTGCTAGGTCAGAGGGAGTAACAGTACAGAGGGTCAGGGATAATCAGACTATCACTCTTGATAGTGTAGTGGGGTTCAACGCAATTCCAGGAGATATTCTGACATTCAGTATCCCTGTACAGAACAGGGGGATAGTGAGTTCACCCCCCACCACATTATCGGTTTATGCCCCTGACGGAACTTCGGAGGATGTTTCTGTTCCCTCTCTTTCCAGTCTTGGTCAATCGAGAGTTGAGGTCGACTGGGTAGTCCCCCAGTCTCAGCCCATAGGCGATGTCTCTCTATCATTCACTGTGGATCCAAACGAGGAGGTTTCCAATGATGGAAACAGAAGCAACAATCAGGGTTCATTCTCATTGTTTATCGGCAGGACCCCAATAGCTGGTCTCAGCATACAGGCCGAGTCTCTGACTCTTGATCAGGTCAGCTTCAATGGACTTTCCTCGTATGACCCAGATGGAGGTGAACTGTCTTGCGAATTTACGGTACAGACCCTAGAGGGGGAATATTCGGCTATAGAAGATGACTGCATCCACGAACACACTTGGGACGATGATGGCGTCTTCGTTGTAAGACTGATTATTACAGATGATGAAAATGACCAGAATTCTGACGAGTCAGTTGTGACTATCCTGAATCGTGACCCATATGTAACTGTCAAATCTGAGTATGAGTGGACGCCTGTACTTTCTCCAATCGAATTCAATGTAGAGGATGTCGGCGACATGGATACGCAAAATCCCTCGGCACCTGTCGACATACTATGGAAGCAGCCCTGTGAGGAGGGGCAAGTAGGATTCTATTGCACCGTGACGCCAACTTCAGAGGGAGAATACACTGCTGAAGTCGAAGTCATGGATGACGATGGGGCAATCGTTTCTGGGACTAAGACCATAGAAGTAAGAAACATAGCCCCCACAAATCCTAGATCGGAAATTTGGCTTGGCGATAATCGAATGATTCCCGATAGCAGAGGGGTTTTCATCGTAAATGAGGGAGATTCACTGAGGTTCGAAGGATGGGCCGATGATTCGGAAAATGACATGGACGCCTTAGTGCATATTTGGTCACCTGATGCCGAGAATAATCCGGACATCGTAATGGAGTCAACAGGCAGGAAGAGTACTATGGAATATATCTATCACACCTCTGGGATGCATCTCGCGACATTACAGGTTGTCGATGACGACGGAGAAAGCACAGAGGCACTTATTGTCCCAATAGAAGTGATGAACATTGAGCCTTACATTTCACCAATCTCTCCGCCCTTACCAGCTGCAGAAGACTCGTTGATCGACATCCTCATCCAGGTGACCGATACAAGTGGCGACATGCTCACACTTACCAGATGCTTCGACCTCGATCCACTTTCGAACAGTGATGGAGAGGGGACTTCGACGGATGACTGTGACTTAGAGACGGACCACATCTCTAGGTCTTGGCCCGATGCCACTACTGCACCAGAGATGATAATTTTCCACGTCACCGATGACGATGGCGCAACGGCATCCGTAGAGATTCCTCTGGACATTAGGAACGTCAAACCAGTTCCCAAGGCCGATTCCAGTGAATTTTTAGACGTACAAGAGGGAGACGTGTTGTTCTTCACGGCTAATGGGACAACGGACTCAGTACACGATATGGCAAATATGCTGTACAACTGGGACATGGACACAACTGTAGATAGCGATGGTGACGGCGATCCGGAGAATGATATCGACATTCAGGGGCAGTGGATTGAGTGGACATTCAACGGTTATGGTTCGAGAACGGTAAAAATGACTGCTCTGGACGAGGGAGATGGAGCTTCGGTGACGCTTACTGTGGTTATTCTTGAGGCCCCTTTCAGCATGGGAGAATTTGTCTCCGACTATGGGATAATTATAGCCTTCATCCTGATTGTTGTAATTGGCGCTGCTGTGGTTCTACAAAAGAGAGGGGTTCCTGAGCATAGGGCTAGGTCTGATTCGTCACCCGGCAGGAAGAGAATATCAATGGACGATGCATTTGACAATCCCCAATATGATCCCTTCGCCAAGGAGGACGAAAGCCTTGATTCTCAGGCCCGAGAAGCTGATGCAGAGTCTGAGGGAGCCCATGAAAGCGTCGAATCCGAAGTTGACAGATTCTCTGGAGAAGGAGTGACAGAGGCTTTCGAGGAGCTTACTGGCGGGACGGTCGAAGAGGAAGTTGACGAATCTTCCCCGGAGGAGGTGGCAGTGTCCGTAGAAGAGGCTCTGGACGACGAAGACATCGAAGCACTCTTTGATGATTAGTCGTCGGCGCCATCATGGCCAACCTATTCCGACTACTCGGATTGCCCGACCCAACCAAGGTCAGCGGGGCTGGTATCTCGAAGAGGGGAGTCACAGTTGATCCGGAACCTCAGGCAGAGGACATATTCCACTACCTAGATGAGCAGGGCTGGTCAGATAGGACCAGGAGGATGAAGCCGGAGGCCCGGAGGCAGGTGGTATACCTCAAACCGGATACCCTCCATAGGCTCCATACCGAAGGGATGTCCGATGTTCTCTCTGGTGGCAATATGATTCTCGTCGACCTGAGTTCACTGGTCCATATGCCCAGTCAAAGAGATGTTTGTAGGAGAAGGGTACAGGAGATGGCAGCACGCCTTGGCCTTCCAGTATTCGCCATCAACGATGATGATACGCTCCTAATGGTAGCAGGGGCGGGAATGAGAGTGGACACAAATAAGCATGAGTTGGGAATAGGTCGAAAGGACCATCTCACTGAGGCCTAAGTTTCAGGTTCGTAAGAAACGGGGCCGTCTTCAAGCCAAGAGTCCAGGTCACCTGAGGCGACTTCCTCAATGGCGTGCTCGGTGAAGTCTCGATATGCTACCCACTTGGAAATCTCTTCTTCACTATCTCCCCTCTTTCGCTTCCTACGGATTGACTCGTCCGCATACTTCACACAACGCCTGAGAAATCTCTCCACAATTTCTCGTCTCGAGTCCTGACTCATTTCTCACACCATCTCTAATTCTTCGATTAAATTGTCGACATGCCCCTTAGTTCCAACCTTGTAGCCGACCCACTTAAGATTGCCATCGACGCCAATGGCGAATGTCGATCTCAGAGTCCCCATGTAGGTTTTTCCATACATTTTTTTCTCTCTCCATGTCCCGTAGGCCAGATGGAGTTCAGCCTCTTCATCGACGACTAATTCGAATGGGAGTTCATGTTTGGAAATGAATTTCTCATGCGACTTCGCAGAGTCGGTAGAGACACCTAGTACCGTCCACTTATTATTTTCCAATCTCCCAATATTGTCCCTGAAATCGCATGCCTGAACAGTGCAACCAGGGGTGTTGTCTCTAGGATAGAAATACAGAATCACGCCCCTTCCGGAATCCAGCATGTCCGATAGCGTAATTGTCGAGCCATCAGTTAGGACCGCCTTGAAGTCGGGCGCTTTGTCTCCAGAAGAGAGTGTTACAGGTTCTGCCATGTTCATCCGAGAGGGGGCATGATGATGACCTTTACTTCTCTATTATCGAGGACAGAGAAACTGCCGCGGGCCTTATTGGCGGCTCACTGAATCCGAAACACGACGATTCTGTACGGCTAGACATTGCTCCCAGATTGTCACCTGATACTATTGCAGATGCCCCTTTGAGCCACGAAATGGAACGTATGGAGTACCACTCCTCACTTCCGTTATTTGCTATTCCATGAGTCCTTGTACCGAACAGTGTCTTAGCAAAGAAGTTCTCTACTGATGAAATGAACCAAAGCGGCCGAGGGAATGGCAGGGGGAATCTAAAGCCCCATGACATGTAGACGCTGAAGTCATCGGCCTTCACTGAAATCGATTTGCCGTCAATCTTTACGTCAACGGGTACGATCCTTATCTCTTCGAAGGAATAGAGGGACGAGACGTATTCAGCATGTTTCTCGGAAGGGGAAAGTAGTGTCCTATTGCCATTAGGGTCCGCCCACATAATGTTCGTGAATCCCCCCAATGGAGAATCATCCCATGCGCCGATTACAACGCGATCGCCCCTTTCAAAGGACGAAGAGAATATTCTCCCTCTGAATACCTCCCTCACCATTTCTTTCTCTCCTCCCTCATCCTCTTCTTTGTTGATGCCCATGAGCAAATTGGGCACAGCTCCATGTCGTGCCTCCTAGCTGGACAGTGCTCCCTACCGAAGTAGATTATCTGGAGGTGCCTACTGTTCCAGGTGTCCTTTGGGAATACCTTCTTCAGGTCCCTTTCCGTCTTTTCCACGCTCCTTCCATCCGAAAGCCCCCACCTGGATGCTAGTCGATGTATATGCGTATCAACTGGGAATGCAGGTACTCCGAAAGCCTGAGACATTACTACACTGGCAGTTTTGTGACCCACTCCTGCGAGTGATTCCAAGAAATCCCAATCTGGGCCGATCTCGCCCCCTGCCTCGTCTATCTGCTGGGCCATTCTTTTCAGATTCCTCGCCTTTGTGGGAGCGAGTCCTATCTGCCGGATGAGGTGCTGTATCTCCTCGACCTCCAGTTTCATCATTTCTTTTGGTGTACTTGCGGCGGAGAAAAGATCCGGAGTTACCTCATTCACCTTCTTGTCCGTGGTCTGAGCGGAAAGCATCACGGCTACGAGAAGAGTGTAAGGATCTATGTGATCTAGTGGTATAGGGGTTTCTGGGTACATTTCATCAAGAAGTTCCCCGATTTTAGTGGCCTTTTCGGACCGTTTCATCACTCAACCTCCGGATCGTCCCTCATCCCTAGTATGAAAGCTGCCCCAGTGAAAAGCAATGGAACTCCGTAGCATGGTAAGAACATGAAATCGGATGATTCGGTGGAGTTTGTGTTGCCTCCCATAATGATGTATGCCAGTAGACCGAGGAACAGCCCTGGAAGGAGCGCGATGGCAGCTAGGATGAGTCCGCGCACAAATCCCATGACGTTCGCTGATTGAACTAACAGATGAAGGTTCGTCGGAAGACGGCAGAACAGAAATTAGGGAATCCAACCCAATCCTCTCAAGTAAGTACCCCTTGGAACATGCATGGCCACAGAACTCGTGGAACTTCTGGAGACGCTGTCCGTTGGCTTCTGCGGGGTGGCAACTCTCCTGTGGATGTCTATAGGGACTTTTGCCAGGATGGAGAAAGGTGAAGTTTTGGCGCAGCGGACAATAGCATCTCTCTGCGTGACTTCTGCGATGATGCTGATCGCACTCAATGCCCTTGGAGGGGAGCTCTGGGGGTCTGGATCAATGGCTCTACCGATGGCACTAGTGGCAGTCATAGTTGCGATTTCGGCGACACTCAACCTGAAAGGCAAGGATGTGCAGGGAGAGGCGAATCCCCACCAAATAAGGATGATGCGCCGTGAAGAAGAGTGACTATTGGGAGTTCTCTCCGCCTATTTTGTCATCGATGAAGGCCCTCATGTAAGCAGGGAGTTCGCCGTTGACGAATAACACATCGTTCACGTCTTCCAGTTTCATTAGAGAGTAGTAAATTTGCATAGCGGTCATAGGCGTTGCACTACAGCCGGTGCATCCGCCCTCGAGGGAGATGGAAATGATGCCGTCTGTCGTGTCGATCACGTTGACGACTCCATCGTGAGCATCCAAGACTGCTTGCACTGGGCCGACCGAGTCGAGGATGACCTGCTTGTCCACCATGATGTCGCCTCAGAGTGCCTGTGCATGCGGGGGGCTTTCAAACAATCGCCCCTTCCGACAGCCATGGATGGCGCATTGAGGGTCCTCGTTCTTGACCTCCTTGTAGAAAGATCTGAGTTCGGACATGGTGGAAATCAGGAGGTTGTCAGCCCCATGACTAGGTATGGCGATGTGGAAGTTCTATTGGTTACGCCACAGATGCAGTCAATAGATTCAGGGAGAAAGGCGGCCGGAGAGGGGTTGGTGTTACTTTCTGAGAAGGACGTGCCGCACTGGGACCATGACTACGATTTCTGGAGTAGTTGCGAGGTTGAAATGAGTGGAGGCTCGGCAAGATTCACTAGAATCGCACTTCCTATGGAAATTAACGATCGAGAAATGAAAGATTGGCTCGGATCAATCGATGTGGATGCAGTGGTTTGCTCGGGCTCCCGTAGGAATGTAACGATGTGGGAGGGGTGGATGGATAGTGCAGCATCGCTGATGAGAGTTGCTTCCACCTCCGGTATGCCGACACTGGGGATTTGCTTTGGGCACCAACTTCTATGTAAATCTCTAGGATCTGAGGTAATTAGAGCAGAAAACATGTCTAGCGGTGTTTGGGACTTATCGCTCAACGAGGCTGGCATTAGAGATGAGATATTTGGACTCAGGGAAGAGAGGGAGGGAGGGCCCGTAGTACTATACTCCCACCAGGACCATGTCGTCACCGTTCCGGAATGCTGCGAATTACTGGGGTCTGCCGAGCACAACTCCGTAACTGCAGTGAGGGTTATTGGGGCCCATGGTGAGAAGATGCCAGCATGGGGCCTGCAGTTTCACCCGGAGGCTGCCAAGCATAGGATAGAGAGGTCATTCGGCTGGGGGCACATTACTGAGGATGAAATGTTGGCATTTCAGAGAGAACATGATGGCGCTGGGGTCCTCGAAGCTTTTGCTAATGTGGTTTTGAGCCACAGGAGGTAGGTCGCCCCTTAGGGGCGGTTTCTATGACTTGAATTATAAGTGGGACTTTTGTCCGCGGGCCGAAACAGGTTGATATTATGGACGGAGAACAACTAGGAATGTATGGAATGATGGCAGGTCTTTTCGGCCTTGTCGTCGCATTCATGCTCTATAGAAAGGTAGACTCAATCGAGATTGAGAACAAGACAGTGGCAAAAATCACTGAGCGTATCCAGGATGGGGCTATGGCCTTCATGATGGCCGAGTACAGGATGCTATCCGTATTCATAGCCGTCGTTGCCGCGCTGCTGTTCGTTGGTGGAAACTACAATGACGACCTTGGGCTGGAGACCACGGTTGCATTCGTAATTGGTGCACTTTGCAGTGCTGCTGCTGGATTCAGCGGTATGCGCTCGGCAACAAGCGCGAACGGCCGAACCGCACAGGCCGCGGCTAGCGGAGGTCAGGCTGCTGCACTTACCACATCATACAACGGTGGGGCCGTTATGGGCCTAGCAGTCGGAGGACTGGGGCTTTTCGGAATCTCACTGATGTACTACTTCACAGAAACTGAGTTCCTATCGGTAAGCAACATCGCAGGATTCGGAATGGGTGCATCTTCCATCGCACTCTTCGCCCGTGTGGGTGGTGGAATCTACACCAAGGCTGCTGATGTGGGAGCCGACCTAGTAGGGAAGGTCGAAGCTGGCATTCCTGAGGATGATCCTCGGAACCCCGGTGTCATCGCTGACAACGTCGGTGACAACGTCGGTGACGTGGCCGGCATGGGCGCTGACATCTTCGAGTCGTTCGTCGGCTCAATCATCGCAGCCATGGTAATCGCCGCGGCGAGTTCTGAGTTGGGATCTGACTACCTGATGATTCCAATCGCACTGGCCATTGTCGGATATGTGGCATCCATTGTCGGCGTGTTCTCGATCTCGGCAATGAAGAACATGGACGCTGGTGCAGCCCTCAGGAATACCACTTTCATCGGTGCGGGCCTATTCATCGCTGGAGGGTACTTCGCCCTAGGCGAGTTGGGTCTTGATCAGACCGTAGTCCAGGCAGTTGCTATTGGCAGTCTCGTTGGCATACTGATTGGCCTAGTTACCGAGTACTACACTGGCATAGAGCCTGTGTTCGGATTCCAAGTCAAGGCAATCCCCTACATTGGGGAGGCCTCCAAGACCGGTAGCGCGACCAATGCAATCGCTGGCCTTGCAGTTGGAATGGAGTCGGTACTGATACCGGTGCTTCTGATAGCTGCTGGAATTTACGGTGCCAATGACGTGATGGGCGGCGGCGATGCTGGCCTATACGGAATCGCGATGGCTGCTATGGGGATGCTTGGAACAGTTGGCGTGACCATGACTGTGGACGCATACGGACCAGTGGCCGATAACGCAGGAGGAATCGCAGAGATGTCTGGGTTGGGCAAAGAAGTACGAGATATTACTGACGGACTTGACTCGATTGGCAACACCACTGCTGCCATAGGGAAGGGTTTCGCTATAGGAAGCGCTGCTCTAACAGCTCTGGCTCTGTTTGCGGCCTACAAGACGAGCGCTGGCTTGGACGCTGCTGCCCTCTCCCTGACCAATCCGGATGTAGTGATTGGTCTCCTAATTGGTGGCGCCCTTCCATTCGTAGTGGCTGCAATGACGATGAAGTCTGTCGGCCGTGCTGCCGAAGCAATGATTGTGGAGATTCGTCGACAATTCAGAGAGATAGATGGCCTTCTTGAGGGCAGAGAGGGCGTCGAGCCGGACAGTGCCACATGCGTGGACATCTCGACACAGGCCGCTCTGCGTGAGATGGTGATGCC
>DAJH01000047.1 GCA_002498925.1 Euryarchaeota archaeon UBA173
GAGAATGTCACTGAGTCGACTCTTGGGGGTGCATTAGTTATTGTCAAATTATGATTTTCCGACACTTGTGCCCAATAGTCATTGATGATTATCGAAGTATTGAATTCGCCATATTCAAGGCCTGAGTGAGTGATTTCCACCGTCCAAATATCATCATGGATAGTGATGTCGCCATCCAAGCCACTATCTGAAAGGGCGACTATCCCCATTCCAATAAATGACAAGTCCACGGCTACTGAAATTACGTCTGTGTCGACGTCTACCACAGTTACTTCCAGATGGGCATTGCCCCCTTCTGTCAACAGTATGCCCTCCCTGAAGCCAACGGATTCTATGGTTGGCAATGTGTTCTCGTCTTCTGTTATTACGGATGGGTAGAGTATCCTGTCCACTAGTTGGTTCTCAACCAATGAGATTGTGCCAGCCCCGGTCTGATTGTCAGAGAAATCTATCTCTATCCATCGGAACACCTCGCTGAGCAGTCCGGATAACGGGCCTTCGTTGATAACAAATCCAGATGCATAGCTATCCGTCCCATATTCTCCAACCCACTGGGCGACTTCGACTTCATGTCCGTCGACCATCCTCTGGGTGAATCCGATGATTTCTACTTCGAGTATCGCTTCCTGGTTGCCGGAGAGGACGAAGGCGTCGCCAATCACGACGTTCTCGGGTGCGAAACCAGTCTCCCTGGATATTTGTAGAGACGATATCGTATTTGCTTGAGGCCTCTCGGGCTCTGAAATTACTGGAGAGTCTTCAGGATACTCATTTGTGACCGTGCCGTTGTCCTCGACGTACTGGTAACGTAGGGTCCTGTTGTACCATTCTTCCTGCGGAACTACGTATTCGTAGGTGAGATTGTGCTCAGCACCGAACTCCTGATCTATCGGACCGAAAGGGGTTGCTGAGACATTGAACCAGAATTCATCCTGAATTTTATCCACCTCGAAGAGTGTCCCATTGAAATTTTCTTGGGGTCCCGAATCTACTATCTGCCTGACATATCCGAAGCTACCCTCAACATCTCCATCGTATGTACCGTCTACAATGATCGTTTCATGAGTCACCTCCCCGCCACTTGATTCCAAATGAACTATCGGAACTGTGCCATTGACATCGACTTGGAAGTCCTCATCCTCAATCTCAAAGGCAAACTCTCCTGAGCCAGCCGCCTTGAAGAATTGGTCGACTCTGGTGTCGTCCTGCCATTTCTCCCTAATCTTAAACTCACTGAGGTCGAAGGTGAAGTAGTCGCTGGCACCCATAAGACGGATGGATGCGTTTGCCTCTAGCTGGAGATCCTGGAGCCTTCTATTTCCGTCGACATCCCATGTCTCGAAGTAGAATACCTCTATGCTTCCAAAGCCCCCTCCTGAGCTCTCATTATCGCCCTCATCAAAGGACAGCCAACCGTTGCCCTCTATCACGAGTCTCTCGGTCAGCTGCCCGTCAGACCAGGATCTCAGAATCGATGCTTGGCTTATGCTAACATGTATCCCGAGACCCTCGGAACGACCTTCCTCGCTAGAGTATCCTTCTCTGAGTAGCATGGAGCCGTTTCCCATCATTTCAAATTCCTGAATGGTGAGGAGCTGCCCTTCATAGGTTTCATTCAGCCACACCCTGTCCAGGATGAGGTCGAGCATGAGTCCATTCGAGTCTTCGTTAATCGTATTTATTCGCATGGAGCCGTTTCCAAGTTCGTTTGATTCCAGAGTGTCCCCGCTCCTCTTCTGCCAGCCCCTTCCTTCAAACTCGATTCCTTGAGACTCGTCCTCCATTCCCTCCATGGACCAAGTGGTCTCGCGGGTTATTTCATGATCTTCTACCGGTTGGTTCCAGTTTGTCACAGTGGTTTCTCTGCTACATGAAGCCTCGGAACTCTGAAGGGAAATAGAGACTGTTTCACCTATGCCTGGAGTGGCGTCGATTAAGATATCCACCTCCCCTCCTGCGCTTATGAAATTGTAATTCGACTGCAGGTCGTTTCCATCACTGTCCCTGTGGACCGCATCGATAGTTAGAGCGCTTGGGGACCCGCCGCTCTCGAAGGGAGGTTCGAATGTGACCCTGTATCTGTGTATGAAGTCGAGATACTGGCCCGAATCTTCCGAGAATTGGGGCTCATAGTCCCAATCCACCAGAATATCGCACGAAACGTCGCTGTCCGATTGTCCGCCCACCATTGAGGCCTGGGCGCTTAGTAATAGCACACTAATCAGAGCAATGGCGTTACTCGAACGTCCCATGTAGTGACCCATGCCGGAGTGACGTATCAATCAATTCCCGTCTCGACCTGTCGCAATCTAGAACAGGGGTTCTTCGTAATCATCGTCTTCCCCGGAGCGTTCCTTCCAGAGTGATACCGGGACGTCTTCATACACATCTGAGTAGGGGTCTTTCTCCTTGCTACGAAGAAGCGCAGCGGCAGCGGCCGCCTTAGCAAATTCCTCTGCATTGGCCTTGAACTTCCAATAGTGGATTCTCCATTCCCTTCCATCCCAGAGCGTTGTCTCTTCTGACTCTGTAGTTAGTAGATCATAATCCTGCAACTGGTAGAATAGATTCCTATCTGTTGGCTCCAATGCATTATCGATTATTCTGTTTGAGAAGCCGAAGAATCCGAGTGCATGCTCGGCAATAGATTCGGCCACCACCACTTCCATGTCAGAATCGACCTTGCTCCTGATGGCAGAAGTCAATTGTGCTAGTGTCAAACCCATCGCATAGTCCCCCGGACGCCTCTTCATGGAGGGGCGCTGTATTTCAACGGTCTCACGATAGATGTCAAAATTGGACAAAAGTGAACTGCGAAGCGATTATTCTGAGGATATTGTACGGAGAAGCATGGCGGAAACAGGGGAGGGTAATTTCCTCGGCCTCGAGGAGGACGAAGTCGGCCCCTGGGATATCGTGATTCTGCCAATTCCATATGAGATGACGACGAGTTGGATGGAGGGCACGGAGAGGGGACCTGCTGCATGTATCGAAGCTAGCTCTCAGGTCGAATTGTACGATCCGATATTACCCAGTGACTTGCCTTGTGGCCTGTCTTTCCACACGGCAGATGAGTGGACTTCTGATGCTGGCACCTTGAAGGAGCAGTTGGAATCAATCAGAGAATACGTCCAACCATGGATCGGAGGATCTTTTCCCTTGGTTCTCGGAGGTGAGCACGGGATACTTCCGCCGATAATTGAAGCTCTTTCCGAGCACCCCATATTGGAAGGGAATTTAGGGAATCTGACATTGGTTCAGATTGACGCACATGCGGATCTGAGGGACGAGCTCAACGGGGAGAGGTTCTCGCACGGCACTGCCATAAGGAGGGCTCTAGATTTGGGAGTGGGGAAGGTCATTCAGATAGGGACAAGAGCCATTTCAAGGGAGGAGGCCGCATTCTCTCAAGGAGATTCCAGAGTGGAGACGTGGTTCGCTCGTGACTTCCTGAGTGTCCGCGAGGGAGAGGCCGGATGGTCAAGGCTTATTCAGAGTCTTGATTCGATTGAAGGACCGGTATGGATTACTTTCGATGTAGACGGTTTGGATGGGTCATTGGTACCTTCCACTGGCACCCCCGTCCCGGGCGGAATTGCATACTGGGCCGCAGTGGAAATCATCGAGAGGGTTTTCTCTGCACCGAAATCCGTGGTGATCGGAGCAGATGTGAATGAGATTGCCCCGGGGGAGGAGGGCCCTTTGACTGAATTCAACGCTGCACTGATTGGTAGCAAGATGATCACGTGTCATATCGCCCGATTATTGAGCGAAAAGGGAGAATGATTGTAGCGTATGACCCCTTCATCGGCGCTATGCGCCGATTGGTTACAGCATTGGTGGTTGCCTCGGTGCTTGCCGTATCGGCCGCTCCAGCAGCAACAGCGCAGATCGGTCAGCCGGACATCATCCAGGAGCACTGGTATCACTCCTACGCAACACTGACCTTAGACCTGAACGCATGGGCAGATGACTATCCGGAAATCGTCAATATGTTCACCATAGGTCAGACTGAATTGGGGAGGGAACTGTGGATGTTGCAGATTTCGGATTGGAGTCAGGAAACCAAGCCTGATGGGGCTGCCAAAGAGGTAGTTTACATCGACGGGGGGCATCATGGGAATGAGCACCTGGGCACGGAACTCGCATTCCTAGTTGCAGAATACCACATAGAGGGATGGGCAAATGGGGATCAAGAGGTACTCGATGTATTGGCGACCACTGAGTTGCATGTCCTAATAATGCTGAATGCGGACGGCAACGACTTCGATACGAGATGGAATGTCAACCAAGTGGACTTGAATAGAAACTACGACCACTACTGGAACACCTGTCCCACGACTCAGCCCGGAAGTTCTGCATTCAGTGAATCGGAGACACTCGCGAATTCGATTTACATGAACGAAGTTGTCCCTCATGCTGACCTGTACATCACCATGCATACAGGAGTCTGGATCATGCTCTACCCCTGGGGCAAGTGGCCTGAGCAGCCTTCTGACTGGGAAATGTATCACCATATCAGAGATGAAGTTAATTCAAACATTTCGGAGATACCTATTCGCAACGCCAACCAAGGCCTCTACCCCAACTGTGGGACCAGCCGAGACTACGGCTACGGGGTGATGGGGTACCCTACATTCACCTTCGAGACCGATGACGAGCAATTCCTACTGGGGACAGTGGAGGCGTTATCGGAAAGGCTTGGTGAAGAGCTTGATGTGATGAATTACCTAATCGAGAACGTGTGGTACTGGAGGGCCCGCCTTGTTGTCGATTCCCTGGAGATAGATGGTGGAAAGGTGCATCTGAGCGTTTCGAACTTTGGGCATGCAAGCACGTCAAACGCCACACTTCTGTACTTCGAAGACGAAGATTCTCTGGAATTTTGGCTCCCTGGGTCGGATGAACCGACCGAAGTAACAGGGGCGATGGATATACAGGAAATAGAGTCAGACTTCAACTTCTCTACCCCGGGATACGGCTTCGCAGTCAATGCCACAAATAGCACCGTCACAACACTCGATTTTACAGGCGCTCCGATTTCCAGCGGCGAAGGAATTTGGGTCCTGTACTACCAGAAACGGGCGGTGGATTCCTCGATGTGGGTCGGAGAAGCGGTCAACGAGAGCGCAGTAGAGTTGAAGGCTGGCGAGTCGAGCATGCTTCCAGCCCCTTCGATGCTGCTTGTTTTCCTTGCCTTCGCTCTAGCGACGATCAATGGGAGAAATGGTAAATCTGAAGATTAGTTTATATCTTGAAACTGCTAATTCAGACTTTAAAATGGTAGTTTGCGATAGAATTATTTGTAAACTAGTCACTAATCGGAAAGTTAGGGCTATTTATGGAGATAACCAACAACGAGTTTACCAAATTAGGAAAGCAGCTTATTTTACCCGTCTTTAAGGGTGTGGAAAAGCCGCCAAACAACTCTCTGACAGGACTGTCGAGAGTTCAGAGGGGACTAGTCAGAGACGCATTGGGCTCAGGCGGTTTCGACGGGAAGAAAGGCAAGAGAATGTCATTGTGGACCCCTGAATGTAACATCGTACTTGTCGGGATGGGAGACAAGGACAGTCTGGATCACAGGACCGCTCGCGACACTGGGGCGAAGGTTATCGCTTCCCTGTCGAAGAAGAAAGGGGTCAGTGTGACGGTTAGGTTAACCTCGGGGTGGACGGGCGAGAGAATGTTGGATTTCGCTGAAGGGATGATGCTTCGCGACTATGAGTTCCTCGAGCATCAGGAGCTTCCTGATGGCCATATAGACGAGGAGTGGAGTGTTGACTTCCAAGCTAGCTCCAGGTACCAGGAGTTGCTATCAGAGAGGCTCGAGAGTGTTCACTCAGTCGTAGGGGGGGTGCATCTAGCACGTGACCTAGGGAACGAGCCAGCTAACGTACTCTACCCAATGGAGTATGCCAGAAGAGCTGTGGAATGGGCAGAAGGCAAGGACAACGTCTCGGTCGAGGTTTATGACTGGGATAAGTTGCAGGAGCTCGGTATGGGTGGTCTGGTCAATGTAGGGAAGGGCAGTGACAGGAAGCCCTGTATGGTTCTATTTACGCTTAATCCGGATGCCGATGAGGGTGTTCGCAGACCATGCATCGTTGGCAAGGGAATCACATTCGACACCGGTGGGATCTCGATAAAGCCGACTAGCGGGATGTGGGACATGAAGTACGATATGTGCGGGGCGGCCACCGTCTTTGGGTTGATGGAGGCACTGCATTCGACCGGATACTCCAGGAGAGTGAACGGAATCTCGTGCCTTGCAGAGAATATGCCGGGATCCGGGGCTTACAGGCCTGGAGACGTTTTCAAGACTTATTCAGGGAAGACGGTGGAGGTCTTCAGCACAGATGCCGAGGGAAGGAACGTCCTTTCCGACGGCCTATGGAAGGCAGGAGAGTTTGACCCTGAGTACATCGTTGACTTGGCCACCCTGACCGGAGCCGTGGTGGTTGCACTCGGGAATCAGATATCCGGCATGTGGTCAAATGACGAGAGCCTGGCAAAGGGCCTCAAGGGAGCTGCAGAGAGAAGCGGGGAGTCTGTTTGGAGGATGCCGCTCAATGACCAATTCCGCAAGTACATGACGGACTCGGCTTTCGCGGACATAAGAAACGGCTCAATAGGGGGCAGGGCCGGTTCATCGAACGCAGCTGCTGCCTTCCTCGAGTTCTTCGTCCCGAACAGGGGATTCGACAAAGATGGTGAGAAGATCCCGTGGGTTCATCTCGATATCGCTGGTTCTGCTTGGGGACCTGGTTCCAAGGCTCGCTCGGAGGGCGTTAACCCACTTTTCCAGTATGGGGTATCGGGAGTCCATGTGAGGACTCTTCACCGCCTCATTAATGAGGGTTGAATCACTCATTCTCTTCATCTGAGTCGACTACTTCGAAGTCTGCTTCTACTACCTCTTCGTCTGCATCTGAGTCCTGCTCAGACATTTCAGCTGCTGCTGCTTCGTACAACTTACTGGAGACTCCATGTAGCTCCTCCTCGACTTCTGCCATCTTAGCCTGTACTGCTGCCTCGTCCAGATCGTCGATGTCTATTGTCTGATCGTCTTTGGTGATTAGAGAGCGTAGCTCCTCTAGCTTGGTGTCAATTGGGGCTGTGTCTAGGTCGGAGATTTTCTCGCCGGCCTCCTTCAGCATCCTCGTGGCCTGGTAGACCATGCTATCTGCAGAATTGATTAGAGTGACTGCCGCCTTTCTTCGCTTGTCCTCGGATGCGAACTCCTCGGCCTCTGCGATCTTGGAGCTTATCTCGTCCTCGGAAAGGGATGTCTGGCTTTCGATTTTGATGGATTGCTCGGTCCCGGTTCCGAGGTCCTTTGCTGACACGTTAACAATCCCGTTGGCATCGATATCGAACGTGACCTCTACCTGGGGCATTCCCCGAGGTGCAGGTGGGATTCCCATCAAGTGAAACCTACCTAGTGTAACATTATCCTTCGAGAACTCCCTTTCGCCCTGGAGTACATGGACCTCTACAGCTGGTTGATTGTCTGCGGCAGTTGAGAAGGTCTCTGATTTTCTCGAGGGGATTGTCGTATTCCTCTCGATCATCGTAGTCATTATCCCACCAAGAGTCTCAATCCCCAGTGTGAGCGGAGTGACGTCAAGCAGGAGTACATCTGTCACTCCCTCATCTCCAGTGATTATTCCAGCTTGGAGAACGGCACCTACGGCCACTGCCTCATCCGGGTTTATTCCCTTGAATGGAGGCTTTCCTACCTCTTTCTCAATTGCTGCCTGTACTGCGGGGACTCTAGTTGAGCCTCCGACTAGAATGACTTTGTCGACATCCCCCTTCTTCACACCAGCATCCTTCATGGCACTCCTGGTCGGGCCCATTGTCCTCTCAATCAAATCGGAAATTAATTCCTCGAACTTGGCCCTGGATAGTGAAATATCGAGATGCTCGGGTTGTTTATCTTCGTTCATTGTGATGAATGGGAGGTTGACTTGGGTGGTGTTCGTCCCGGAGAGTTCTATCTTTGCCTTCTCTGCACCCTCACGAAGCCTGCTCATCGCCTGTGAGTCCTCTGAGAGGTCTATCCCAGATGACTTCTTGAACTCTGAAACGAGCCAATCGATTACGACCTCATCGAAATCATCCCCCCCTAGCCTGTTGTCTCCACTAGTGGCCTTGACCTCGATCTGGGGCTGCCCGTCGACTTGGTATATCTCGAGAGCAGAGACGTCGAAGGTTCCGCCTCCTAGGTCGTAAACGAGGATTGTCTGATCGTCATCCTTGTCGACTCCATAAGCTAGAGCGGCAGCGGTTGGCTCGTTGATTATCCTAAGGACCTCTAAACCTGCTATTCTGCCAGCATCCTTGGTAGCCTGCCTTTGAGCGTCGGTAAAATATGCCGGGCATGTAATTACAGCCTCCTTCACCTCCACTCCAAGATAGTCCTCTGCGTCAGCCTTGAGCTTCTGGAGAACGAATGCGGAAATCTCCTGCGGGGTGTATTCCTCATCGTCGATCTTCTTCTTCCACTTGGTACCCATCTCCCTCTTAACAGACATTATTGTCCGTTGGGAGTTTGTGACAGCCTGCCTCTTTGCGGTAACTCCAACAAGCCTCTCACCGCTCTTGGTGAAGGCAACCACGCTTGGAGTGGTCCTAGAGCCCTCTGAGTTCGGGATAACTATTGGTTTCCCCCCCTCAAGTGTGGCTACGCAGCTGTTCGTCGTTCCGAGATCAATTCCAATTACTGGTCCACTCATTTTATCACAAATCCTTCTTCAGTTGGCCTCTAAGCCAAATCGAATGTTACGTCTAATATGCCGTTGTTGAGGTTCCACTCTGTGACGGAATTTGCAGGCTTTGGCAAATTCATCCTCTTGAACGGTCTTGGCTGAGTTGTCCGCATTAGTTGAAGGACGGATCCGCCGTCTGTGAGGCTTAGTTCGATCTTTCCCTCTTCTAGGTCAGTGAGACTCGAGACATCTAATGTGACGTACATCGAATCCCCGTCTACATATGTGTCCTCCACCGGGATGTCCAATTCCTCGGTCTCCTCAGTCTCTTCGATCTCCACATTTGCCTCCTCCTGGTCAGAGTTTACTTGGACGTTTATTCCCATGTTCCTGAATAGCTCGGCGATTCCCTCGGAACCACTCAGCATTGTCTCCATTTGCTTCCGCAGTACCTCTGGATCTCCTTGGAAATTCATCTTGACGTCACTCCTCACCATTTTCTCAGCGTCAATTCCCATATTCTCGAATTGCTCCCTAATCTTTGACATCATCTGCTCAAGATCAGACTTGTCGATTGGCATACCCATCTGACTGAACATCTTGGCCATTTCCTCGAGCATCTGATCTTCCCACTCATCACGGTCAATTTCACTCATATTACCACTACTCAACTTGGGGTTGTATAGTGGGAGTAGTGAGTCATATATGAATCTACGCTCGACATAACCGAGTTTAGTGGTTGAAAATGCATGATTATTCCATGGAGCAATTCAAAGCGAAGACTAGGGTCCGAGGCTACGATGGTTCAGCCCGAACACGACATCGCGCTACATGACACCGATCGATTACAGGGTCGGGCGGCATTGGTGAATAATGTCAAGGCCGCCGTTTCCCTAGCAGGTGCAGTCCGTTCCACGCTGGGACCGAGAGGCCTAGACAAGATGCTTGTCGGTCCAGATGGTTCCAGCTTGGTGACAAATGATGGAGTTACCGTACTAGAGGCTGCTCAGATCGAGCATCCTACAGCCCGCCTTCTAATCGCTGCTTCGGCCTCGCAGGACAAGGTGGCCAGGGATGGGACGACGACGACTGTCATACTTACGGCGGAACTCCTCCAGAATGCGCTTGAGATGGTCAGGAGTGGGATCCATCCTTCGATAGTGATTAATGGCTACAGTATTGCTCAGAAAGAGTGTCTCGACGAACTCGAGTCGCTATCCAAAGAGGCCTCTTCCCCTGAAGATGGGAAGTCCGTAGTCTCAACGTCCCTAGCCGGAAAAATCGGGGAGTCTCTCGCCGAACATCTAACTGGCCTAGCAATTGAGGCAGCCGAGGTTCTTTCGGATGAGGCAGGGGGGGATGACTTGGAGAGGCTCAGGGTCAAGAGGCTCCCGGTAAGCGGTGGCTCATCAACGGACAGCGAGTTGGTTAATGGCCTAGTAATGCCCAAAACCAGACTCGATAATGCTACACCGGCTTCATCCGAAGGAGGTAGGGTCGCCGTGATCGATGGAGGCCTTGAGAACCCTAAGCTAGAGATCGATGCCGAAATCGAGGTTAGGTCCTCCGGAGTACTTCAGGGATTCCACAAGAGAACCTTGGAAAACCTACAGAAGCAGGTGGAACACCTGTCATCCATTGGTGTCGACTTACTGATTGTACGAGATGGGATCGCGGATGAGGCAGTGTCGATGCTGAGAGAGGCAGGAATAACGGCATACAGGAGGCTCGATAGGAATGACTTGGAGATGGCCTCTCGAATTACTGGGTCACAGATTGTCAGAGATGTGAAAGGCCTGGAAGAGGGGGATGTTGGTTCTTACACCATGAGATCTGAGATGGTAACTGCAGGGGTTACGCACACCAGGATAGATGGCGACGAGGGTGGTGCCATGACCGTTCTAATTAGAGGTTCTTCACCTCAGATTAGAGAGGAGTGCGAGAGGGCTTTTGACGATGCTTTAGGTGTCGCTTTCAGATTGACCAGAGATTCGAGGATGCTTCCAGGCGGAGGGGGGGCTCAGACTCACCTAGCCAGGCACCTGAGGGTTTTCGCCCCGAAAAACAAGGGCAGGGAGCAGATAGCGATCGAGGGATATGCAGCGGCGCTTGAGGTGGTGCCCAGGACTCTGGCTGAAAACGCCGGGCTAAGTCCAATTGACGTGGTTCTGGAGCTTTCTGCGTCCCAGGCATCTGATTCTAAGAACGGTAGCTGGATTGGACTGAATGCATGGACTGGTGAAAAGACCAGGATGGACAAACTTGGGGTCCTAGACCCACTGTTCGTAGTTTCTAATTCGATATCTGGGTCTACTGAGGCTGCGATAAGCGTCTTGCGAATCAACGACGTCCTATGGGCAAAACAGGACCCGATGACGCCAGACTGGAAGGATGAGGAAGATCAGGAAGATTGAGCTTCCCTCAGCCTATTGATCATCTCATCCACCATTTCTTCCAGACCGAACTTGGGCTTCCACCCCCAGTCCTCCCGAGCTACTGAGTCATCCACATCGTCAGGCCACGAGTCGGCATAGCTCTGACGTATGTCTGGGACGAAATCACACGTGAAGTCAGGAATTCTTCTAGAGATAGCGTCGACTAACTCCCCTGCGGTAAATGACATCCCTCCGATATTGTAGCCTGCCCTCGAAGATCCGAGGTTCTCCGAGGGGGCATCCATCAGTGAAATCGTACCCCTGATAGCATCGTCCATGTACATCATAGGCAGCCTTGTATCCTCACGAACGAAGCATTCGTAGTGACCATGCTCGATAGCTGCTCGGAAAATGTCAACAGCGTAATCCGTTGTCCCCCCTCCTGCGGGGGCCTTCCAAGAAATCAACCCCGGATACCTGATCCCCCTGACGTCTACTCCATACTGCTTCCAGTAATTCATCGCTAGAATCTCTCCCGTAACCTTAGTTTTACCATACATCGTCGTAGGATTCAAGGGGGTTTTCTGGGGCGCTATCTTGGGCGCATCAGGTCCGAAAACCGCTATTGACGAGGGAGCGTAGACTTTGAGTTCGAAGTCCCTAGCTGCCTCTAGGACGCAAACCGTCCCGCCGACGTTGACCCTGTGGCATAGTTCTGGCTTCGCCTCACCAGTAGCAGAAAGAATTGCAGCTAGGTGGTATATCGTACCAATTCCCTCATCATGAATTGTCGACTCCATGGAGTCTCCATCGAGGACGCTAAGTAATGTGAAGGGGCCGTCCGAAATTGGGGACTCATGATCTGGTTCCCTAATATCAGAGGCGACTACATTCTCCCTGCCATGCACCTTGCGTAGCTCACTTACAAGATCGGTCCCAATCTGACCAGAGGCACCCGTTACCAGAATACGCTCGCCGGGAGGGCCGCTCATACCCTAACGAATGACCGGCGATACTTGGTCATTGATACTCGATAAATCCTGGTTTCTTAGCCAATGTTGATATGGGAGGCTCAATGGCTTCAGACCCCGTTGATTAGATGAAGTATGTCGTTGTCACCGGTGGAGTCCTCTCTGGACTAGGGAAGGGAATCACTGCTTCAAGCATCGGCGTTCTGCTAAAATCAGCTGGATTGAGGCTTACTTCAGTCAAGATTGACCCATACTTGAACAGTGATGCCGGTACAATGTCTCCCTTCGAGCACGGAGAGGTTTTCGTCCTAGACGACGGAGGGGAAGTCGATCTCGACCTCGGCAACTACGAGCGGTTCCTCGATGTTTCTCTGACTCGAGATAACAATATTACTACAGGCAAGGTGTATGCCAATGTCATAGAGAAGGAGCGTAGGGGCGATTACCTCGGTAAGACGGTCCAAGTGGTGCCTCACATTACAAACGAGATACAGGACTGGATCGAGCGGGTCGCTCACGTTCCGGCCGATGGTTCTGATGATACGCCAGACGCATGCATCATCGAGTTGGGAGGCACGGTTGGTGACATCGAGAGTGCTCCGTTCATCGAGGCCCTAAGACAGTTCCAGTTCAGAGTGGGTCAGGAAAATGTCTGCTTCGTGCATGTCAGCCTCGTTCCAGTTATGGGTCCAGTAGGGGAGCAAAAGACAAAGCCTACCCAGCACACCGTAAAGGAATTGAGGGGATTGGGCATAATTCCCGACATTCTTGTTTGCCGCTCCGAGAAGCCCCTAGAGGATGAGACTCGAGCGAAGCTGGCTGCATTCTGCCACGTCGGGACAGATGCGGTCGTTTCGGCACACGACGTTTCTAACCTCTACCAGATTCCCATCTCACTCTATCAGCAATCAGTATTGATGAAAGTCTCGAACCATCTCGGGTTCGAAGTTCCCGACTCCCTACCTCTGCTGGACGATTGGAGGGCAATGGCAGACAAGGTCGACCAGCTTGAGGAGGAGGTGAACATCGCCATGGTAGGGAAGTACACAGGACTTTCCGACTCGTACCTATCGGTCATCAAGGCACTGCAGCACAGTGCCTTCGCGGTGGACCGCAAGCTCGTCATAGACTGGATCGAGTCTACTGACCTTGATCCCAATGACGTCACAGAGAATCACGCTGAGGCATGGGATATCCTTCGCGCCGCTGACGGCATACTGGTGCCCGGCGGGTTCGGCAGTCGTGGGGTCGAGGGCAAGATCGCAGCTGCGAACTACGCTCGGATGAACAATGTGCCATATCTCGGCGTCTGCCTCGGGTTGCAGATCGCGACCATAGAGTTCTGCCGCAATGTGCTAGGCCTAGATGGCGCAAACTCCACCGAGTTCGACGAGGACTCCCCGAACCCAGCTGTGGTTTTCATGCCCGAGATCTCGAAGACCCACATGGGCGGCACCATGCGCCTGGGGACCAAGCCGACCCCCTTCCTAGTGGAGGACTGCAAGATGAGGCGCTTGTATGGGGGTTCCGAGCACGTGGACGAGCGGCACAGGCACCGATATGAGGTGAATCCCGAGCTGATTGAGAAGATAGAGGATGCCGGGCTGAAGTATGTTGGCAAGGACGAGACCGGGCAGCGCTGTGAGATAATGGAGCTCGAGGGGCACCCGTACTTCGTCGGGACGCAGTACCATCCAGAGTTCAAGTCCCGCCCCTACCGCCCCAGTCCCCCATTCCTAGGTCTGCTGATGGCTGCGACCGGGCGAGAAGTATGATATCCCGCGAACCCCGGATAGATTCGTGGATTCGGAAGTATTCCTGCTGCTGATGCTGGTTGGGGTGTTCGCAGGATTTGTCGATAGCGCAGTGGGGGGCGGCGGGCTGCTTCGCCTCCCTGCGATGCTGAGCGCGGGCTTACCTCCGCACGTTGCCTTGGGGACGAACAAATTTGCATCGGCTGCAGCTGCAGCAATTGCGAGTGTGAAATATCTCCAAAGTGGAATTGTTCCTAGAAAGGCGGCCTTTATTGGATGTTCATTGATGGTTCTATTTTCTATAATCGGGGCAAGTGTCGTGCTTTCGATTAGCGCTGACGCAGTTCTTGGAATTGTGGTCATTGTTCTATCGGCGTTGTTCCTCTATGTCTTGTTCAATCCTCAGTTTGGAAAGGAGGAAGAGATTGAGGAAGATAAGATAATTCCAGTTACTGTGGGCATGGGTGCTGGCCTGGGGTTCTATGAGGGATTTCTCGGACCAGGGACTGGTAGCATGCTGATGGCTGGTTACATCAAGGGTGCGGGCTTTGGGATGGATAGGGCGGCTGCCACGGGGAGGGTCCTGAATTTCGGGGGCAACATTGGCTCTTTCGCGGTTTTTGCGATGGCCGCATCTGTCAACTATGAAGTTGCAGTACCATTTGCTTTGGCAAATATGGTTGGGGGTTTCCTAGCTCCCGGGTATGTTCTGAGATATGGATACTCCATGCTTCGACCAATGTTCTTGATAATGGCCGCAATAATGATTTCAGCCCAGGTTGTGAGTTATTTTGGCTAACGCTGTAATTGCAATCGGAAGTACTGTATAATGTCAAATGTAGTGGATTTTATGAGCAGTGAGTACAGGTTCGTTCCGGAGGCTATGACATGGGACGAGCACAACCATCGTGCCATGAAGATGGGGGGTCATCTCGCCTCGATCACCAACGCCGAGGAGAACGAACAGGTCGCTCGAATCGCCGGCGAGAGATCTGTATGGATAGGTGGAATCAGGAAAGGCGAGGGCAATGGGCCTGGTGCTGACCACTGGTATTGGAGTGACGGACGACCTTGGACATACACGAGCTGGGCCGGTGGCGAGCCGAACAACCACGGAGGTAGCGAGAACAGAATGCAACTATACGGCCATCACAGTGGATTGTGGAACGATGTCGGTGAGGGCTGGCGCGGGCCTGCAGTGTACAGGATCACGGCATCCATGCCCCCGAGCGTAACCGTTTCAGGAGCCGGAAGTACAGAAGTGAACGGAACCTACGTGTTCGAGTCAGGCGAACATGAAAACAGGCACTGGAGTACCATCGCTGGCCATTACCAGCACACTCAGAA
>DAJH01000056.1 GCA_002498925.1 Euryarchaeota archaeon UBA173
CTCCTGTATGTGGCCCCCACTGCTATCACTCCCGGGATGTTCGCAGGAACAGAGACATCGGATATTGAGTCATCTAATCCGGTGTTACCGGCAGCGGCGACTACGAAAATCCCCGAGTCTAGCGCCTCATTGACTGCAGAAACAGTCTCCGATTCTGTTCCCATGCCCATCCCTGGATTCGACCCCAGGCTTAGACTGATGATGTCCGCTTCCTGAGTGATCCTACACCACCTGATGGCCAACGCGACCCTATCTTGCTGTCCCGAGGAGCCTTCTGGACCCAATGCTAGAGCTACTGAAAGTGAAACTCCCGGAGCCGCTCCAAGAAACGTCCCATTGGCCACAAGAAGGCCTGCCATCATGGTCCCGTGATACTCGTCCCCTACATCCCTTACTTCGTCGTTGTTTTCTTCATAGAAGTCTCTGAATCCAACCAAACCCATTCCAGTTAGATCTGGATGGGAGGCGTCTACTCCCGTGTCTACGATACATACTGAAACCCCCTCTCCTGTGAGTCCAGAACTCTGCAATTGTCTGATTCCAGTGTCTTCGTATGCCCACTCTGAGTTCGGTAGAACGGGAGTCAGGTATGCATTGATGAATGGCCATGACAGGAGTAAGAGGATTGTGCCTAATGAAAATACGACGGCCCCCCACGGCCAAAGTGCCTCCTTGATGGGGCCCAATGGCCACCTGAGTCTACGGGCCTCTTCGTCCGAGAGTCCGTATGCCTCCCCCGGATAGCCGGGAGCAGCAGGATCCACTGTAGTCAATAGCCTAGGCTCCTCTGGCTCGGGCATCAACTCAAGATGCTCGATTGCAGGCATAATCGATCCCCGACTCAACGGACATAAATACCAATGTATCAGAAGGGTGCATTAGGCCTTCTTGAGCGGGGCCTTGTCAGCATCCCGATGGCCAGTACGATGAGTGCTCCAAGTATCCAACCAATCCAGTCTGTCGTACCCTCGACTGGGGGCGATCGGACGTCAACGTTCGAAACACCTCCCTGCTCACTAAGATAAGGCAATACCTCGCCGTCGACAGTCTCCTCAACCACTACAAACCGAAGGTAGTATGAGTCGGGTCCGTAATCAGTAAGGTCTAACGAAATATCGAATGTGACTTCAGACATTGAAGGTACGTCACGAGTATCCATATCGAATGCTATCTCACTGCTGCAGGTGCTATCCCCACATATTGTACCGTTCAGGGTAACGCCAAGTGCATCGACTAATCCTCCATTGAACACGGTTACTGCCCAGCCATTCGTCGTGAATGCAACGGGATCTCCGCCCGTGTAGGACTGATGTCCGGTAATGCTGATGACAGGATTCGATACTTCCACATTGATTTCTATATCGGGGTAGGTGCCACCCACCTTGTCAGTTACAGAGGCGTAAATGGTGTAAGGTCCGCCAGTCGCATTCTCGGGTGTAATCACCGAAATTGAGTGGGTCGTTGAGACAAAGGCACCGAGAGTGTGGCTTGTGGCACCAGTCCTCTCCCATCCCTCGGGAAGTTCTGAGTCGTCGAATGAGAACTCGAATTTCTCATCGCCGTTACCTGTGTTGGTGATGTCAATTCCAATTTGGATCGTTTCGCCCGATGACACTCCGTAAACTGCATCCATCGGCTCTACTGAGAAACCATGTATCTGTGGAATCCTGACAACGACCGTCTCTTCGGCGTAATAACCGTCAGTCGTGAAGACGTCTATGTTGACTGAGTGGCCATTGGACAGAGAGTGGGCCACAGACTTGTTTGCAGGACTGATCCTCACGTTGAGGTCAGTGAAGTTTAGCGTATTCTCAAGACCTACGTCGAAGCTTACCGTGGTGTTCCATTCCCCTGAGCCGTTGTGGAACTCGACCAACCAATCTCCACCGTCCGTCCCAGGAACCAAAGCCTGGGCGGAGAACGTATCGAATGGTTCGTGTCCAAGATAATCTACACCCATGACGAACTCCAGTGGTTGGAATTCGGAATTGTTCTCGTCTAACTGCGCCAATAGGTCAGCAACCCCCCCATCATGAGAAGGGTCACCTCCACTGCTGGAGATTACTCGCAGAGTCACTTCGTGATTCGAAACCCTAGTGTGTGAAATCACAGTGGGCGGCGTCTCCTGTCCAGCCTGCATTCCTACCGTGCGCCCGCCCGAGTAAGTCATGTTACGATCCATTTGGTTGACCACGAATTCGCTGGAAGTCTCGGCCATTCCTCCGGGAAGTAGCATCCTTAGGCCTCCGTCATCGTCCAATTGAGCGACCCATGAGATACCAGCACCTATGTTGATTACCAACTCGGGGCTATCCACATCTGCAAGTGTTCTGGAAACTCCGTCGTAGTCCAGCCACAGCGTCTCAAGGATGAGCCATCCTCCGGAGATGAGTCCCATGTCCTCGAAACCGCCCTCTATGACGTCGGCCTCTATATTGGCCATCGCGATTAGGCCGCCCTCCTCTACGCTAGCACGTATGATCCACTCACCAGGCTCAACTTGCGCTGACCAGTTTCCTTTCCAGACGCCATCCTCCAGATTCTTTGTTGGAGTTACGGGGTCCCTCACTAGGCCCTCGGCAGGGAATAGCTCGAGAATCAGTGAGTCGGAAATTTCCGAGAATTGTATCTCGTCTATGTAAGAAACGATTCCCCCTACATCCACTAATCCTGCTGTGAGCTCGATCTCGACATCGTTGGATGAGGTGTCAAGCGAGACTGTGATTTCCTCTTGACCGAACCCTTCCATGTGAGTGGTTATGCACCATGTGGTTCCGGAGGGCTGGAATACGGACCAATCGCCATTTGGATCTGTCGTCAGGTTTCCAGTGAATAGCTTCGAGTCCGGCTCAGAGTCTGAAATTTCGTCGTCACAGGACTGCCTGATTGTGACTATTACTCCCTCTACTCCCTCGCCCACATCTGAGTCATCGTCGTCATTGAAGTCCCAATACACGTTTCCTCTGAGCTCCGATGATCTGTTCGCAATGAGTGAGATCTCGGGATTGGAGCCCGAAGACAGCGTCAATTCGGTGGAGTCTAGTTCCCACATCACGCCACCCTCCATCATGACCATCTCTGCTGACCATGTTCCGGGTGATATCAAAGCGGTGACAAGCCCATCTGAGTCAGTCTCCCCTAGTTCGATGGAACCCAGTCCATCTACTGACTCCAGTACAATCGTGAACCCACTTAGTGGCTCACCAGAAAGGTCTTCGGTTAGGTTCAGAGATACCGTAGCTATCTCAGTGGTTGAGAAACTGAGTTCTTCTGCGGCATTCTCGTATGATACGTTCACTGCCTCCCTCAGAGTCTCTGAAACTCCTCCTGGACTTGGGAATGGCTCCACCCATAGAATCCAGCTTCCCTCCTCCACGTGTTCGACCCATGTGCCGTTAGAATCAGTGTAATATGTCGATGTCCAACCATTATCCGAATTAATCATTCTGAACATCTGGTCGGCCAGTGGGCCACCACTCTCATTGGTCAATGAGAGGCTAACCCTCCACTCTGGATCGAATGAGACGGTCCTCTCTACAAGCCCCCCATCAAGACCTATCTCGAAGGACTGGACTGGACTCAGGATTCTTGTTCCGAATAGATCCCCATTATTTGGGTCAGAAATGAGATTCACTACTGAATATGACCCTGGTTCCAGAGATATCTCTGCTATACCCTCCTGGACCCACTCTGTCCCATTCGCTGCAATGCTCTCGCCAGCTCCTGCCGCCATCATTGAAACAATCTCGAAGTCATATGATACGAGTGTCCCATTCGAAGAGTTTCCATCGTTCGAGTGATCTATGAACATGGTTACAGATAGGGTTCCATTACTTGGATGAAGTATCATTTCGAGAGAAGTGTTCTTGTCATCGATATTCTTCTGAATTGGAGTGGCTCCTAGGAACTCCGGGCCCTCTATGTCGAAGGTCCAGTTGCCCTCTGGAAGAACCATGTCGAATAGACCGTCGACAGGTATTTGCTCCCTCCATGTTACGTCGTGCTCTTCGCTGTCAGCTGTCACAGTAATCTGCTCCCAACCGGCAAATGAAGGTGAGTACAGGTTATTGGCTCTGTTAATACTGACCATGCCTGAAATTGAAATCCCTGGCCTGGCGACCATTACTACGGCATCCATGTCCTCTGACACAGTGAAGCTGTCTCCTGCGACCAAGGAGGCCACAATGCCCTCCACAGTAGCATCAACAACCGCGCCCTCTGGCAGGGAGATGCTGAATTCGCTCGACTCATTGGTTACTGCCGAAGTGCTGAAACCATCCCAATGGAATTCAACTGCAACATCGGAGCCTATGAGTTTGTTATCATCTGGATTGAACTCTGCTGATACGTTTTCCTCGTAGTAGACTATCCCCGAAACTAGTAGGCTTGTTCTGAACTCGAATGTCTCGAAGGAGTCGGCGTCTACGTCGATGACCTCCCATATCTGCTTGGTATCACCCAGAGTGTAGTCCAACAGCCACTCACCTGGTGCCAGTTCGACGTAGTATGTGCCTGTCGCATTATCGAAGATCGCGTCGACCATACCGTCCGAACCGTCGTTCGCCTTGAATGAGACATTCAAGTCTGGGACGTTCTCGTCAGCATCTAGGAGTTCGAAAGATACGTCAAAGGTCTGGGAAATTGGGAATGGGATCTGTATATCAGTTGCCTCATTCGCATCGAAAATATAGTCTTCCAAGAACTCGGGGAAGCCGTCATTGTCGATGTCTATCTCCACTGTGTAGTTCCCAGGGAAAACGGGGCCGAAGTTTAGTTTGCCGTCTTCTTCGGGCAAAATCATACAGGGAGCGAAGTGCACGACCTCGCAGTCATCTACTGCATCTGAGAAGCCATCTCCCTCTTGATACAGGGCCACCCCTCCTTCGATTACCTGATCGGTTTCGTCTACGAGTTTCCCTCCTATCGTACTGCCCATTATCTGGACCTCGGATACCTGGGACCCGGGATTTGATGAAACAATGAATGCCTCGTCCAGAGTAGCTCTTGAGCCATCCTCGAAGATCACTGTAACTTCATACTCGCCCGGGATTGCATCCATCAGGTGGAAAGTTCCTGGCTTGACCATTGGACCACTGAATGACCCTGCGCCGGAGAATGTCCCAGTACCATTGATAGTGCCGTATGTATCCATTTCCTCCGATGTGTCGACATCGAATTTACCAGACGCAACCATTGATGCGTGATACATGTACTGGGTGAAAATTGTTGACCCGTTGGATGTGAATCTACCCGAGGCGTTGACCTGCCCGTCAATCAGGAAGTCTCCGGAAGAGAGTTCGCAGAAGGAGAGGTTCTCAGGCATTGTGCCATTCTCGCTGCAGACCTGAATCTGGAGGTCTCCTCCAAGGTCCTCAGAAATGGTCCCACTTAGGGTGCCACGACCGTCGAAACGACCATCTCCAGTCAGGCTATGGTTGTTCATTATCTCCTGAGAGAAATTACCGGTGAAATCTGAGACTGTGACCACGGATGTTGAAAGAACGGAGCCCTCGCCGGTGAAGGTGACCTGCCCTATGCCGTTGAAGACTAGGTCCGTTCCAGTTACAGTCCCATTCGATGTCGTTACCGTGTAAGGATCCATCTGTATTGCGTCCCACATGGGAGATAGTTCCATGTCGACTCCGATGATTGGCTCATCCTCGAATTCTGGTGCGCCGGACCAAGCCAGTTGCCCTGTAGCATGAGTGGGGTCGACGTTGATCGTGACATCAATATTTGAGACTCCGTTAGAGTGCCCATCGGAACCCGAGATGTTTACTGTGTGCTCTGCTAACCATGTCGAACCTGAGACATTGCCTAGGATACCTGAAATCGGGTTGATATTGCGATTTGAATTGGACTCTGAGAGGATTTCTGTCATGCCATAGCTACCGGACATTAAGGTGGCTCTAGCAGAATCTAGGTCTGGCTCTCCGAAGAAGGCCGACACTCTGATCTTACCTGCTGGCGCCACGAAAGAGAAGGCCCCCTCCTCATCTGCATCAGTAGTCCCAATAGGGATCCAGTATGTCCTCCCATCCCTATCAACTACGTGTCCGTTTTCATCGGCAGTCTCTTCGCCGCTGAATGCGTCTCGCTCGATGAGGATCCTAGCGTTTGGCACAGGTCCTATTCCATCTAGTTCAACAGTC
>DAJH01000033.1:0-192 GCA_002498925.1 Euryarchaeota archaeon UBA173
GCCGAAGAAGCCGAAGAACTCAGCGCTCCTGGTCTCGGGCACCATCTGCCCGAATATACTCCTAGCCAGGCCCTGGGAGCCGCCGAGGAGCGTCCCCATTCCACAACCCAGAAGCAAGAACTGGAGGCCGACGGTAAGACCGAGGGGCTCCCATACGATGTCCCTGACAGTTTCCGGGATTACGTCTATCGG
>DAJH01000033.1:534-22326 GCA_002498925.1 Euryarchaeota archaeon UBA173
CCATCTCCAAGGTTGGTCGGGTGATCTATGCCGACCGAGCTGGATTCGCCCAATGGACCGCCAGAGACACTGGCACTGAATCTTGTATCGCCAATCGAGGTCAGGAAATTCTGAAGTTGTGCCTGGTCATTTACCTTGACCATGTGAGGGGCATCTTCGGAGCTTCCCCACTTCCAATCGTAAATGCCACTCTTCTCACCGATTTCAACGGGCAGAATTCCAGAGAACGTCTCAGCCCATTCCTGCTCATTGAACTCTTCATCGGAGAAATCCGCTTTCTGGGCTATGCTGTGATCGAAATTCCAATTCATGTATGCCACATACGATCCGGAAGTGGCGAGTCTTTCCTGTAGCCAAGTCTGGGGGAGGGGGGACGGGCTGTCCATGTAGTCCAAAGGATCCGTGCCCATCTCAATCTCGTAGGCGTTATCGAACCAATCGCCATCCACATCATCATCGTACGAGTCTGCAATTCCATCACCATCGGAGTCCCACTCGAAAAGAACGTCATGTTGGTCATGTGAGTCCAGTGCTAGAGGGGCGAAAGAGCAGGCGGCGAAACATAGCACGACCCAACCTGCAAGGGACACTGAAAGTGCCTTCTTGGTTCCAATTCCATCAATTGTAATCAGTCGGAAAACTCTACCCCCATTGGAAAGTGTAGTGAAAAATAGGGCACTGGGCCACGCTACGAACTGTATCGCGAGTATGGTCACCATTAGCTCAGTAGTTGTTACACCCAGGACAGCGGTGCCGAACACGCCACCCAATGCAGTTACGGTGTTTATCCCGTCTATAAAGAAGAAATACGCGAGCATGTAGATGAAGAGGGTTCGGAACTTGCTGACTTCCTTCAGAGTCTGAATAACCTGGCGGTAAGCCGACATGAGGTCGACTGATTCCTCCTCCGCCTCCATGGGAGGCTCGGGGACGTACTTGAAAGTAAGAAGGGCGAAGCCATACCACCAGACTCCTGCGGAAGCTAGGCACAGCCTGATGACGAAGTCACCTCCAATCCCGAGAACCAGTATGAAGTGAATCAGGAGTAGTATTCCCCCTCCCAGATAACCGTAAGCGAATGCGCGGTTCGAGATGTCATCCATCTCGTCATCTGTCCCCATATGAGGTAGCATTGCGTTGTAGAAGACGCCGGCCCCGTTCAGCCCTATGTTGGCTAGGAGGAAGAAAACCATCATCCAGACCCATTCCGAGCCGGAATACAGGAAGTCGAATCCTATCAGGAATGTAGATCCCGCACCGATATATGTCAAATATCTCAGCCACGTCATCTTGATTGGCTTTCTGTCCGCTATGACACCGAAGGCGGGAGCGAGGATAGCTACCATCAATGTGGCTGCAGCCACTGCATAGGCCCAAACAGCGTCACTAGTCATGTCGATGTTTGCGATAGTGGTAGTGAGGCCATTTGCTTCCAAGAAAAGGTAAGCATACCACGCAGGCAGTATTGCCACGGTCGTACTTGTCTCAAAGGCTGACTTGCCCCAGTCATAGAATGCGTACCCCCTTACTGCCTTTGGATCTGAAGCCCGGTCTAGTTCTACTGCATCTGACATGGTAATACCTATCCGTCGTACGTACAGAGAGGTAATTATTCTTGCCGCGGACAGAAATTGTCTGTAAATCCCTTATGGGCCTGCATTATCTCGGACAAACGTGGTTGGCAGCGGGAATTGGAGGCAACCGGAGGAGAACTCCATAGAGGCCCTGGTTCATGGGATTAAATTCTCTGATGGGGTTGAGTTCGATCTAAGAATGGATGGTGACGGTGAGCTAGTGGTTTTCCATGATGAATTCGTCTCAGGGAAAGGAGGGATTGCGAATCGTTGTATCGAGAATTTATCCACTAGTGAACTGAAATCCAGGGGAATTGTGACTTTCGATGATCTGCTCTCTGAACCCAAGTTTACCGAAACGTGGAATGATGCAGGTAAGACGGTCGATATCGAAATCAAGATCCCGCACCCAGTCACAAACATCGGAACCGATCATTACCTTGGTTCGATGATGGAAAGAATCGAGGCTGCGATTGAGCCACTCTGCCTTCCTGAAAAAACGACAATAGTTTCTAGTTTCTCACCTAGGATTTCCTCGGTTGCTAAGTCATCTGAATTTTCAATTCCGGTTACGCGACTGATGCCCCACATACGTTCTTGGGGGAGGTACTGGAGATTGAAGAGAATAGTTGCGATGCCTCATTTTGCCACTACTTCGGTTCCTTCCATTGCCAATAGTTTCAGAGAAGAGGGGATGGAATCAATAGGAATGGCATTGGATTACTTGGTTGGATGGACTAGGTTTGTTTCACCCGGTTCAGTGGTTGGAACTAGGGGCAACGGCCTTCGTAAATTGCATGAATCTTTGAAGGGGATGGGGATGTTTGTTTGGCCTGCACCCCTCGAGCTGGAGGACGAGCTTGTCCAAGCAGGAATTTCTCTAGTTACGGACAATATGAATCCAGATATTCTAGCGAAGCCTGACGGGAGTATCAGATGGCCGAGGCCTGGTAGTCAGCCACTTGATGAGGAATGGAGGGGCATTTTTAGTTCCGCATCGGTGGATGAGTTCCGGGATCTCTTCATGGAGGCGAGTGAGTCTCTGCCCACTTGGAGTGAACTAGGTTCCAAGGAAAGGGGCGATATTGTTACGAAGAGGGGTAAGGAGTCCTATTGGAGTGGAACGGAGGAAAAATGGAGAAGGGATGCCGAAGGTGGGCTCCCTTGGGGGTGCCCCAGGATTATTGGCCACAGGGGTGCAGGTAAGACCCATGGGATCTAATCACAGTCTTCTGTGGGGTTGATTCTTTGGGATGTACTTGGGCCTGTATATTGGGGTCCCCCTCCCCTCTCTAGCATCCCTCTCATCCAGAATCTGTGCGCATATCCCAGCAACCCTTGCCCAACCAAAAAACGTAGTGTAGTAATCTGGCTTCCTAAATCCGACGGAGTGCAGCAGGGTGCCACTACCCAAATCCACGTTTGGATAGGGATTGCTAATCTTTGGAATTCTCTCTTTCAGTATCTCAGGCGTTATTTCTCTTAGAACCTTTACTGTCTTGTACAAATCGTCATCCGGGCATATCTCCTCACCCAGTCCGATTAACAGAGATGCCCTAGGATCTTCTGCCCTTAACACGCCATGTCCGAATCCATATATTGGCCTACGTGAGTCTATCTCCGCATTTACGAAATCGGTGACCTCTTTTGGATCTGAAGTGCCTATTCTCTGGACGAATTCCAATACGGACTGGTTGGCTCTCCCATGAAGTGGCCCCGATAGTGCATTCATTGCACTGGAGAGAGCGGAATATACCGATGCCCTCCCGGAAGCTACAGCCTTACCTGTAAATGTCGAGAGGTTTCCTCCGCCGTGATCCATGTGTAGGATGAAGAAGAACCTCAGTACCCTCTCCATCCTCTTAGCCTCGTCACCTTCAATTCCTAGCATATGGACGAAGTTCTCTACGAGTCCTAGTTCCGGGTTTCGTGGCTTCAACTGTTCGCTCTTACCTCCACGTAGCAGGAAAACTCTGGCCATGAGCTCTGGCATCCTAGCAATTAGATTCATAGAATCAGCCCTAACGTCTCCCGTAGGTTCTGCTGTACCCAATGCCATAATGCCGATTGCTAGCCAATCCATCGGGTGTCCGCTTCCAGGGGTCAGTGACTCAAGGACCCTGAGGGCACCGGTTGGCAGGGACTCTGCCCTGTGAATCAACTCAGCCCTGAACTTCTCCGATTGCTCGGGAGTGGGCAGTTCTTTGTGCAGTAAGAGGTAAATTACATCCTCCTCTTCTAAATCCACGAGGTCAGCAACCGGGTAACCAACATAGTGAACTCCTTCCAAGGGATCGACGTAGGAAGTCTGGCAGGTCCCCACCGGAATACCCCGAAGTCCCGTATCCAAGTGGGACTCTGTGACATTGAATATTGTATCATCATCTGGCAATTACATCACCCGGGCTCAATGGAAAGGGGTGTGTGTCATAACCCCTCCGTTTGACCGTTTTCGAATTAACTGGAAGGGGGGCATTTAGAAATAGAGTCGAAAAAATTGCTAAATTCTCTTCTAATTCGATTTCCGCAGCACCCCAACGGTCATAGTGGGGCCATCGGGCGCGGATGCCGTGACTCCTTGGCGCGAGAGGGTGGAATCCCTTGATACTGGGCATCGGCATATGCTTTCTGGAGGTACTCTGAGTAACTTCTTTCTGAGAGGGTCACTGACGAGTGGGCACCCCGTTTTTGTGAGTGGTTTCTATGGCGTTCTAATAGGGGCGGCGATTTTGCTGCCATGTGCATATGATGGGCTAATGATAGAAAATGAGACGTTTTCGGATGTCATCAGGGATTGCGCATTTCAGACTCTGGTCTTGATCTCGATGACGTCATTCCTTGGAGGTTTCTCTTTGGTAGTTTCTACGGTCATCAAGAGGCCCCCTGTGAGGCTAGAGAATAGAAGGAAGTTCATATTCCCGCTCCCCTTTATCGGCATTGTTGCAATTTCTCTCGAAATTATTTTTGATGGTGTTCCCGACAATGTGAGGTGGATGGGATGGGCTTTCCTGATAGTCCCCGGTCCCCTATGGGTCCATCTTTCCTATGCCCCCAGATGGAGAATTCTAGATCGTCTAGATAGGGATGTCAACCCGTTTGAGGGAATGGGGATTACAATCTACGGAGTTGAGGGTGGCGACGTCGAAGAGTCGGACTCAGAAATGGAAGAGGTTTTGGACACCGTCTAGACGGTTTAATCCATACTACCTTCGAAATCGATAATTGACTTCCTAAGTTCTTCCGGAATTGGGATTGATTTTCCCGTGTTGTAATCGACGAGTACTCCTACAACCTTGCCCGTGGCCGCAACTTCCCCTCCTCTGTTGAGGCTCGAAATCTGGTACTTCATATCAAAGGAGGAGTTTCCAATTCTGGAAACTGATGTCCTGACATTGACTACATCGGGGAAAACTATTGGGAATTTGTAGTCAGCCTCTATCCTGGCCAAGATGGGCCCGATGTTGGAGTTCTCGTAAATTTCCATCATACCAACCTCGGAGAAATATGACATCCTAGCAGTCTCCATCCATGTGGCGAACTTGGAATGATTGACGTGTCCCAGTGCGTCCATATCACCCCAATTTACCGTTATTTCTGTAGAAACCGCCCATTTGGTAGATTCTGAATTGTCTCCTTGCGCCAAAATTATCACCTAGATTAGATTCAATTTTCGACCACTCTCTTCAAAGGCCGATAGGACTGTATCAAGATCGTCCCTGGATAGGCCAGAAGACATCTGTGTCCTGACTCTGGCCTTATCCCTAGAAACCATCGGGAAAACGATGGCACCCACAAGGACGCCGCTATTTCTGAGGCTATTGGATAAATCCTGAGCTAGCTTGCCCTCTCCACACATAACAGGGATTATTGGGGTCTCTGAATTTCCAGTATCAAATCCTATGGAATTCAGCTGCTCCCTGAAGTAGTCGGTATTTTCCCAAAGCCTCCTGACGTGCTCTGGCTCTTCCATCAGTACTTCCACAGCTGCTTTCTGGGCCGCTGCGACACCAGGTGGTTGGCTTCCCGAAAGGAGCCATGAACGGCTGTGATTCAGGGCGTGAGTCCTTACATCCTCGGAACCAGCTAGTATTCCTCCTTGGACTCCCATCGCCTTGGAATATGATCCGATCTCGAAGTCGACTCTGCCTTGGAGTCCGAAATGTGCCACTATGCCCTTTCCACCTCCAAGAACACCTTCCCCGTGGCAGTCGTCAACGAATACCATCGCGTCGTATTCCTCTGCTATCTTTGTTATTTCATCCAGAGGTGCTATGTCCCCATCCATGCTGAATACCCCGTCCGTGATAATCAGTTTCCTCTCTGAGTCCTTGTTTTCCTGCAAGACCCTCTCTAGGGCACCGACGTCATTGTGCTGATATACGGCTCTCGATGCCTTGGTGAGGCGGACTCCATCTATGATTGAACCATGATTCAATTCATCGGATATGATTAGGTCATCCTTGCCCCTTACTAGAGTTGGTATCAAACCCACATTTGCCGTATATCCGGCTGAGTAAATTAACGCGGACTCTACACCCTTGAAGCGAGCAGCGGCCTTCTCTGCCTGAATATGGATATCGAGGGTGCCTGCAATAGCCCTAACCGAGCCGGAGCCGGCACCATATTTCCTCGTGGCATCAATGGAGGCTTGGACGACCTTGGGGTGTGTTGTCAGATTCAGATAGTTGTTAGCTGACAGCATTATCATCTCCTTTCCATCGACTATACACCTGGGTTCACTAGCGGATTCCAGGATTGGCGGATTCCAATCAAGGCCCTGCGAACGTAGCTCTTCGAACCGTTGCCTCATCCACGAGAGGTCAGCGGCCATGCACCTCAAGTGGAGGTGGGGTTCATTGCTCCATCGGAGCGAGTGTTTCATGTTCGGACGTGCACTCGGAGAGTCATGGATGGCACCAAAGTAAGGGCGGTCGTCCTTGGAACTGCTCAGGATGGGGGATACCCACAAGCCGGTTGCATGCGTTCCTGCTGTGAAAGAGCTCGATCGGATGGAGGGTTTTCTAGAACTCCGGTATCCCTCGGAATTATCGGTTCTAATGGTACTTGCCACATCATTGAAGTTGGAAGGAAAATAGGTGAGCAAATTGAGATTTGGAAAGACCTAGATGGCTTCGAATGGCCTTTGGAGAGTGCATCCATAACTCATGCACACCTAGGTCATACCGATGGTTTGAGGTTGCTTGGGAGGGAAGTCATTGGAGCTGAGGGGATAACACTACACTGCAGTGAATCAATGCTATCACTAATACATCAAACTCCGACTTGGAATATTTTGGTGGAGGGGGGCGTGATTTCCCCTCGGCAGTGGGAGAGTTTCACTTCCTTCGAGCCCAGCCCCGGTTGTGGATTTACAATAACGCCCATTCCTGTGAAGCATAGGGCGGAACTGTCTGACAATCACGCACTATTGATCAGTGGGTCGAGTGGAAGTCTCCTATTCATGCCTGATCAGGATTCATGGTCGGAGACGATAGGAGAATCTACGATTAGAGACTGGCTTGCATCCCTGGGCGCCGATAGTGCATTGATAGATGGTACTTTTTGGAGTTCTTCTGAGTTGCCCGGAAGGGACATGACCGAAATTCCGCATCCAACAGTTAGTGAGTCTCTGGAGTTACTAGGGGAAAGATCCAATGGGGATCCTGATATCTCTTTCTTCCATCTAAATCATACCAATCCACTCCATGATGAGAATAGCGAAGAGTTTGCTATTGTCAGTAAGATGGGGTGGAGAATTAGTAAACCCGGTGACGTTTACGTCCTTGGTTAGATACTGAACCTTATGAGCCGGAAGCTTGAGGAAGTGTCATGCTCCTGACTGGATTAGTCTCAAGTGGGCTCGGAAGGGCGCATGTTTTCATGGCGCAAACACATTATCAAGAACAGTTCAAGAGTATACTGGGAAGTGGAGCATGGCCGGGCACTCTGAACGTCAATTTGGGCGAGGTAAGCATCCCTGATTACAGAAAGTTGAGAGTTGCTTCAGGCCTTGAAAGCGGAGAAATAGACAATGCTGTAGAGTCGATAAGGGTGCTTGGTTTTGAGAGAGATGGCCAGTCTTTCGGAGGGGCCACCGCATTCCAATCGGAAATCTCGGCAGACGGAGATAATTGGATCGAATGTGCGGTCCTAATACCTGACTTGACTCGTCACACAGAGACCGCTGAAGTCATCTCTGCTTCGTTCCTTAGGGAAAGCTTGCCGTGTGATGACGGGGATACAGTGAGAATTAGAATTTCTCGTACTGTCTGATCCACTCAGAGTGAATCATCGCAGACATCTCCAGCTTACATAGGCCCGACCAAATTGAGTGTTCCCTGAGTCCAACTGGTGCGTTGGAGAAGTGGCTTGTTTCGGGCTTGGAACCCAATCCTAAACCCCCTAGAGATGCGTGTTCTATCTCCCATAAAACCAGCCCCTCTGGAGGGTCCATTCCAAAGTCTACTGGCCTCTCGGGGCTATCGAGTGCATCAATCAGGTCATCTTTCCCTATTTCTCCGGAAATGACGCTTGTTACAGCCGATGAGATCCTCCTGACCTGGTTCCAAAGGAACGACTGGGCGCTAACTGAAATTCCGATAGCGCGCCCCTCGGAATTGACCCATGGTTTGCACTCCTCGATGGACCTCTCCGTGTCTCTACCCCCCTCCACTCTGCAGAAATTGGAGAAATCGTGGTGCCCCTCAAAAATTGAACAGACGTCCTCCAAATCCTCCATATCGATATCGGCGGGCCAACGTCTGGAAATCTCGGATCGATAGTAATACTTCCTGGAAATAACTGGCCTACTTGGGTATCTCTCTGGCACCCTTATGGCCCCCCATGCAACAATGTCCTCTGGAAGGTGATCATTCAATGCCCTCAGGACCCTTCTTTCGTCAACTGAACTGGAAACTGCATCGGACAAATCTAGTCTTGCTAAATTCATCCTGACGCTCACTCCTGCGTCAGTTCTACTGGACATTCCCAAGCATCCATCTGACCACCAGCCAATTTTCTTGATTGAATTAGCGATGGCCCCCTGTACTGTCCTCACATTTGGCTGAATCTGGGAACCATGGAAGGTGTCGCCCCTATACCCAATGGCGACCATGAATCGGTCGCTATCCAAAATATCGCCTCACTCCTCAGTAAGGAGGTACTCCATTGCTTCGTCCACTGACGAGAAGCCCAAGCCGAGCATGGAGAACTCTAGTGCAATTGGTATGAATTGTCTGGCATTGGGGTCACTCCTGTCATAATTTGTCTTCATATCTACCAATTCAATCAACGCCTTTGCGGCCTCATAGAGGTGGAAAGAAACGTCTACGTCCTCTAACTCATCCCCTAGTGATTTCAGTTTCCTGAATTCACGGACTGCCATCGGAATTCTATCGAACTCAAGTAGAGCATTGGCATATGAGGCGAGATAGTCGGGGTTCTTCGAGTCCATGGAAGAAGCCTTTCTGAAATAGGCCGCTATCTGGCCCTCGTTTATCCTATCATTCCCTTTATCATCCAGATTCCCATTAGCCTGAATCTCGAAAAGAGCTGCTTCTGCCCAGCCATGGAATCCTGCTGGATCAGATGGATTTTCATTGGAGTAGCCCTCAAAAATGGCCATTGCACCCATGAAATCTCCTTTTGTGATTAGCTGAGCCGCTTGAGTAACCGTGTCTTCGCCTGTCATTGTCATCCCCTTGGGGGCATATCGGAAGTATTCGGGTTATGAACGGTGCGGATGCAGGCTATCTTTCGTCCATTAGCTCATTGATCAGTCTGTAGACTTCCATTGGCTCGGTAATTGAGTACAGGCACGAGCTGGGGTCCTCGGAAAAATCACCCCTCGACCTCTGGGCAAATACCCATCCAGTAAGCATTCTGAAAACTCCGATGTTTTCCCCTTGTGAGTCTTGGATACTCCTCTGCGAGTCATCTGGTACGCCCCCATCGGTAATTATGTGCAGAGTGCCAAAACCCAGTATCTTGCCTATTATCGGGGGGTCCACTTTCAAATTCTCGACCTTGTCGAACGGAATTCCGACAGCACTGGTGTCGAGATAGAGGAACTTCTTCCTGATGTGAACCCTCTTATCGGTAATCGCGTATTGGAATGCATTACGATAGTGGGTCGTCATTGCTATGGCGAAAGAGGAGGAGAGGACCCCCAACAGGGGGTAATACCAATCCAGCCACATGGGAGTGTCAGGTATATTCTCAAAGATACCACCAAGTAACTTGCCGCTCCAATCCAATAACACAATGGTGAAGGGGATTAATCCATTTAGAACTAGCCAAGATGTGGTCCAACCTCCTGAAGTAGAGACATTCAGGTAGTGATTAATTTTCGCTATCACCATCATGACAATGACGAAGCCAAAGACTCCAGAAATATCTAGAATTACCTTAGCCAGTCCCACTACCAGATTCAGATTTCCCTCTCCATCCACATCCTCGAATTTGGCAGCCCAGAAAAACACCAAATGAATCATTAGAACCAAAATAGCCAGGATGTACCTCCCTACCATGGACATTGGAGAGGGTCTCCCAGACCATATCGGAGTCTCTGAATCGGTAATCTCACTAAATCTCGAACGTACTTCCTCTGGATTCACTTTCTGCCTGTATCGATTCACAAAATCACTCATAATTTCACCCTTAATGTAATACTCCCCAAGCATGCTCGGCATTTCCATGGATCCACTGGTAATCATCCAATGTCCTCACTTCAGAACCATCTTCGACGCGTATTGACTCAACCTCTAACGGATACTCATTGTAGGTCAGATGGCTAACCCACGATGCCCTAGTCGGTTGATCGAATACCCATTTGGCCCTACTGGCTGCCCTGACTTGGATAGTCACGCTTGACTGATCATTCCAGACCTTGACATTGAATCGCGGGAGGGGGTTTCCATCGTCATCCAGAAGCGCGTCTTTCTCCGTTGGCATGGAAAGTTTTACCTCGCAATTATCGAAACTATGTGTCTTGCCTCCCTTCCTGTCATGGAAAACTCCAGTCCCTATGTTTGGAGTTCTGAATACGTCGCGTAGCCTCCAAGGCTTTTCATCCGTAACAGTCCACATAGGAGAGACATGCGGCATGAACCAGTCCAGGTATGATCCATCGTCGAAGTGTAGCATCCCCCAGAACCATGGGAAAGACGGAGCTTGCACGGTAACCTTCTGGAAGTATCCAGTCCCTTCCATTTCCTCTCCATCAACTACCAGCTTGCACTTGGTTGCCTGAAGTCTGAGAATATCATAGCCCATCCCCAGAAAGTAAACATTGTTCCTGTAAGTGAGCTCACTAGGCGGTCCCCACCAGGGGGTTAACTCTGCCTCGAATGTCTTGGGGGCGCCCTTTGAGCGTGCTTCAGGATCACTGGTTAAATTAATCCAGAACGATTCATTTCCCGGTGACATGCCTATGGACATGTCTTCGGAGATTAGAGGCACTACTGCTCCCGAGCCCTTGCCTTCCCCCTCTCCCGGCCACAGCGGGTGAGTGTCCGGAATGCTCGCCATCCTGCACTCCCTCATAACCAGGGGCTCATGCATATCTTCACCATCATACCACCATGCGCAAACCATTCCGGGAAGTACGTGTCCCCCGTCCTCATCAATGTGCATCCTATTGCCTGGCTTCCACCAATGGCCGCTGACCCTGATAGCTGGCGTTTCCTTGGTTGACCACAAAACCATCAACTGCTTAGACCTCGAGGGATTTTCAGGATCGGGGACCAATATTAGAGCCCACCACCACCACCATGAAAGCCTTCTAATTGGCGGCATTACATCTAACCTCCAGAGAGAGGAGAAGTCTCCTTTGAAATTGGGCTTTGGTGAATTCATATCCTCGCCTACATTATCTCCTTCCTTTGGAATATCGAGCTCCCAATGGATATCAGAATGAGTGAGACGAAAGATAGGAAAGTAACAGAAGTTGCTATTGAGAGATACGGATTTCCGGTTCCAAGAGTGTGCACAGGGGGCCTCCAAATCCACTCTAGGCCTGTTTCTAGTCCGAATGCGCTTGACATCTGCGAGTACTGCAGTGTGTCAGGCCAAGTAGCTAGTACAGTTGCGTCAATGATTTGGAGTCCCCAATGAGAGATCGACAGGAATGTTACAGGGGAGTTGGGGGAGATGATGCTGGTGAATCCCATTGCAAATTCCCAGACTCCTATGATTATACACAGATATACGCCATACTTTGGCATCACTAGGCCTATGGTGTTGAACAGGGAGCCATATGCCGCGAGAACTAGTATTGTTGCTGTGGCTATACCCACCCAAACGGGGAAGTCGCCAAATCTGATTAATTCGTCACCAGGGCCAATGAGTGAAGTGATTAGCGCCATCAACAATGACAGGGCGATGACGTAGGTCGAAACTACGGCCAGATAGCCCAGGACCCTGTACGTAATGAATTCACCACGGTGAATTGGCTTGGACAAGAGGTAGTGAAGAGTTCCCCTTTCAGTCTCGTCCCTGACTAGTCCAAGAGCTAGGAAGAGAGGTAGGAATAGGCCCAGTAGCAACACAAATGCCACCTTTCCAGATGCAATAACAAAGGCACGATGTGATGACTCTCCAGCATAATCCGCGTCCACAGGGTCCTCATCGACTAGATCATCACCGTTGATTGAAACCACCTCACCGGTGTTTGGATTGATAATCCATACAACATCACAGGAGACTCCGTTCCTGTTTGAATCGGGATTGTGCGGATCTTCCCACCACATCTCCCCCTCTGCTTGAGCGGGCCAACCCACTCTGAGACAATCGCCATCATCGTCGATTCCCTGACTTCCTCCCGAGCCATCCCAATCTATTCCATCCTCATCGATGTACATTTCCGGGGGGTCTGGTTCAACAAAGAACTCTTGAGTGAAGAATCCCCAAGACAAGTATTGCCCTTCAGGGACAAAGAGATTACCGGAAGCCTTGAGTTTACCACTGACGACATATGTGCCATCCTCCTGCATACACGCCGAAGCATAATCAGGCCACCAATCATCAAATGGATCTCCATCTTGACATTGCCCGACATTGCCATCGTCCCAGTCAATGATATTGCTCCACCTGCCTCCGGAGTAATCGTAGTCTATCCATGTGGCTTCCAGAATTGCGGATCCCTCCCATGTCTTATTTCCGCTGATTGACCTATCGGGGGCATTCCAGTCAATTTGACCTTCAAAGATGAAGTTCCCCGAACCCGGGAATGATTCGCCATCCCAATCACTAGTCCCATACTTCCTTTCTTGTCCCATTGGGTATCCGTCATTGTCTTCATCGAAGCTGTCCCCATCGTTATCTATTGACTCGAATCCGTCCCTAATTGCATCGATGTAGAATACCAGAAGAAGGGTCATCAGAAGTGCACCAAGGGCCATCACTACCCAAGTCGAGATCTTATTCCTGAGTTGCCTTACAGTTAGTTCGATTACTGCCCCTGCCTTTCTATCGAGGCTTGTCCAGACGCTCTCGCTTAGCCCTCTTCCTTGGGAGTCCATTTAGCCACCCCCTACCAAGTACCCTAGAAGGGACTCCAGATTGTCGTCAGGATTCTCAACCGATCGAACCTTGACCCCAGAGTCAACAATTACCTGGGGAAGTATTGAGTGGGCAGCAGAGAGGTTACTGGTCTGGATTTCCAAATATCCTTGATCGGGGAACCTAACTCCGTATACCGGTTCTCGAGAAATGAGGGCTTTTGCCAGTTCCCTGGGTGATTCAGTCTCTATCAAAATCCTATGTGGGTGCTTGTCAAGAAGTCCCCTGATCGCATGCAAATTTCCTAAGGCCAATAGTCTACCATTGTGCAGAATGACTATCTGTTCTGTAATCCTCTCTATTTCCTCTAAGATATGGCTTGAGACGATGACGGTTTTGCCTCGATTTCCGAGCTCCCTAATCACGCTCATTATGCTAGTCCTTGCCAAGGGGTCGCATCCGTGCAATGGCTCGTCAAGAATTATCAAATCTGGATCATGGACTAGCGCATGTGCTATCTTGATTCTCTGACGCATGCCCTTGCTGTACTTACCAACCTCCTTGTGGCGTACGTCCGTGAGGCCGACGAAATCGAGAACATGCTCGGCACGATCGATTGCCTCCTCCCGGGTCATCCCATGTAGTCTGGCCATGGTTGAGACGAAGTCTAGTCCTGTCATCCATTCATACAGTGGTTCTGTCTCACTAACATAGCCAACCCTCCTGAAAGGGGCGGTACTCTCCCACGGGTCTGTCCCGAAGAGCCGCACTGATCCTTGATTCGGCTTCAGTCTCCCTAGCAAGAGCTTGAACATGGTGGACTTACCTGCTCCATTGGGGCCGAGAACTCCAGTTACGCCTCCGTCTATGGCTAGAGATATGTCATTTATCCCGATCACCTCACCATACCACTTAGACACCGATTCCAGGATAACTGCTGGACTTTCAGAGCTCATTCTCTAGTCACCTCCAGTGAGCTGACCCTACTGGCGAGTAGTGCTATTGAAATACCGTTCATTAACAATAGTGAGACTACAGAAAATGCGAGAGAGTGGTCGTAATTCGATTCTATGCCCAGCAACCACTGCCCAATATGGGCCAATACGTCATAGGGGCTGAAAATGTATAGAATGGATGAGTCGAACTGGGACTCTATCAAGAAAGCCACCATTTTTGTCCCATAAATTGTGGCCAGGAATGCGACGCCTGCAAAGAATCGGCTTTGGCTAATGCTGGACAGTGCTAGACCTATCGAAGTATAGGTTAGTACCAGCAGTATACCAGCTATGAGCCCCCCTATGAACATGGGGAATGTATCGATCAGGAATGCCCACCCCTCACCTCTGAATACTATTGCGCCAGTGTAGTACAGGATGTATGAGAATACGATAACAAATCCTAGAACTACAGCAGAGCTGAGGAATTTCATAGCAGTATAGTCAATCCTGTTCACTGGTCTAGAAAAATAAATTGCACTTGTGCCGTTGCTCCTATCATCGGAAATCATGCCGCCCACGACCAATGCAGTCAGAAGTGGCCACATACACATATTTCGTGGAAAGAATCCGAGGACTTGCCCCCACAGGTTGTATCGATTGATCCCCCATAGCCTTGACAGGATTTCTCCAAAATCGCCATTGCCCCCCATGGACGCCAGAAATAGCATTGCAACTGGGGATAGTGAGAAAAGAAAGATACCCAGAATGGTGAGCCTGACCATTATTGGGTAGTGCCTATGGCCCTTGGAAGTAAATAATCCATACACATGGTGCCTGTATATCGAGTAGTTACGTACCCATCTCGGTCCAAGTTTCCCCCTCCATGGACGATAAGACTGTTCGAAAATTGCACCCTTAATTTCTGCCTTCTGGGCGACTGTTGCTTGGGCGTCTTGGTCCCCGTCGCCGGAGCCGAACGCGGACTCCATCCTCGTGACACCCCCGGCAATGTCTAACTCATCGCTCATACTGAAAGCCCCCTGTGTTCGTCCGTCATTAGTTCATCAGTCCCCTTGACCTCCTCGCCGAGCTTATCCATAATCAGTAGGAAGATGTCCTCCAAGTCTGGTTCGTAATCCGACATTTTCCTTACTTGAACGCCGCATAATGATGCTGCCTCCATTATCTTAGAGTAGGTCTCTTCCGATGATTTGGAGATTCTCATATTCCTTCCGAGCCTCCTTACCAGCATCCCCATTGATACAAGTTGGGATTCCATTTCAGAGGCACCGCCCCAAACGGAGATCTCGATTTCAGATTCTACCTGGCTGACTAATTCATCGATTTTTCCTTCGACTACGATCTTTCCCTTGTGTATCATTACAATTCTATCGCACACTTCTTGCACGTCATCCATGACATGGCTACTCATGATGACTGACCTGCCCCCCTCTGTAACAGTCCTCCTCAAGGTCTGGAGCATGAAGTCCCTAGCTCTTTGATCTAGGCCATTCGTTGGTTCGTCGCAGATTAGTAGTTCAGGGTCATGAATTAGGGCGCATGCAAGCTTAGTGGCTTGCTTCATCCCCGTACTGAAAGTCTCTATCTTCCTGTATCTCTGATCCTTCAGGCCAACATATTCCAGTACCTCATGGGCCCTCTGAGTGGCTACCGAGCTATTCATTCCAAGGAGTTCCCCTGAATACCTAACCTGATCGATAGCGTTCAAGCCGGGATCTAGTGAGTCATACTCGGGCATATATCCAATTTTGGAGCGTATTAGGTGACCTTCGGTCCTCATGTCGTGACCTAGTACGTGTCCGTCTCCAGAAGTTGCTTTGATGAGGCCTAGGATGCATTTGAAGAGCGTGGACTTTCCAGCCCCATTGGGGCCCAACAGTCCAGTGGCCCCATGGGGTATGGCAAGGTTGATGTCTTCTAGTGCCAAGTGTGGGCCATACAACTTTCTCAGGGCTCTGGCCTCTATCAGGGGCAAAGGTGTCGATTCAGGAGCCATTATTGCCACCGACTCCCTAAAGGGAGTCGTTACTCGCTTGATGGTACGTCTCTTGAACTAATCCCCGGATAGTCTGCCTGTGCAGTCTGAATGCGGTTTTATTTTTCCCTAAGGGCTCCATCTCTGACCTTCACCGCTATGCCTTTCTTGAAGCATGCCATCTCCATCGAGGTAGACTGCGCAACACCATGTGCAACTAAGTCCCCTGATGAGGAGACGACGATGCATGGCTGTCCCGGAGTTACATGGGGGTCTGCGCCGTCGATATACCCATGCATGACGTTCCTGCCTTGGCCGACGAATGGTATTGCATCATCTGAAAGAAGTACTCTTGGTATGCCAGGGTGGTCCTCCTCTTCGGTTTCGGTCTCGGAGCCAAATCTGGCCGGAGGGGCATGATTGAATGAATGCAACAATCTGGCCCCGCCCAAGGCCAATGATATCCCCCCATCCTTCAGCCTAGGGGAAAAGACGTGCTCTCCATCTACGCTTACATTGACCATCCTGTCAGTCTTTGACTTCCTAGATGACATTTCATTGGTCATTCCACATAGAAGTCCGGGCTTCATGGCACATAGGACCGAAAGTTTGTCCACGATTGAACACCTATCAATCCATGATCTGATTTCGGGATACTCTGCAGGCAAATTTTCTGGAGCCTCGCCTGGGTAGATGGTGACGTGAGGAATATCGTTTAGGCCGAGAGTCTCCAAATCCTCGACCAGTTGCTCATTATCGGTGGGTTCGAGCCAAATTGCTTCAGGGCCATCTATGTGGCAGAAGGGAGATACGTCTTCAAAGGAGAATGGAATTACACCCAGGGGCGTGGATATCACCACCACAGACTTTGGATTCTCCAATAGGGCTTCAATGACTGTATGGAGGCAGGTGCTCCTCCAGGGAGGGGAGGTTCCCTCTAACACAACCACCCTCTCTGGGGGGCCCACGGAACCGTCCCACCAAGACCCAGGTATCCTCCACCTTAGGGACAGTAATGCCATAATGTGTAGAACATGAGGCCTTGAGTCGATATCATCTGAAATTGGTTCGCCGCCCCCCCTAACAGGGTTGGTGGAAGCCATTATGTCAAGAAGAGAATTTCCAACCTCGCTTTCCTCGAGTTGCTCTAGTTCTTCGATTACCCAGAGGAATGCCTCGCGAAGTCTAGAGGATGAATGGCTTCTTTTTTCCGCGAGTTCCCAGATTTTCCCATTCCTGACTGCCTCGCGGCATCTGGCTAATTCTGATTGAGTGATTTCCAGGTTGTGATGTGCCAGGATGGCCGCTCGATCGTCCTTTTCCATGCCTCTGACTTCTTCCGGGGATTTTCCAAATAATGCTGAAGAGCTGATCGGCCATTCTTTCAGGCCTTCGAGCCTGACGGTCCCATCGGGGGTGAGTAGCCTATCGTCTCTGGCGAAAAGTGCGTAGGCTGCACTGTCAAAAATATCTACTCCGAGGGCTATCGATAGCGGGAATAGGAGTGGATGGCCGCATCCAAACATGTGGATTGGTCGATTACGCGGAATAGTTGATCTAGAGGCAAGAATGATTCCAAATAATTCTCGATATCGCTGTTGTTCCATTAGTGGGACTATCCCCCCTATGGGGTGAATGGCGAAACCCCTACTATCGCCCTCTAGTGAACCCATTAGTTCACCGGATTCTGAACGGAGGTCGTGGTGCAAGCCACCCTGAATTGGCCCATTCAAAAGGAGTTTTTCTCCAGCCTCTGACAATGACGGTAATGCCCTGGAGGCCGTCTCAGAAACTGCATCTTCCAATTCCTCTCTGCTCATATCTGGACGACCGAACACATCCAACATTGTGCCTATGTCAACTCCAATTTCCCTCTGGAATGAAACGATCTCCTCAATGCCTACCTCCACATCCCCATAAACGTATGACTGAAATGTGCCTGAGTCAGTGACAACTATCCCTGGGAAGTCCAGAAGTTCGTGTATGCCGTTCGATAAAGCTGGGACCCTCAGTTTCTCATGCTTCCAAATGACGTATGAGTTAGTGATCAGGGCGTCGACGCCATACCTGTCCCACATCTCTCGTGGTTCGATTGTTCTCAAATTCGGATTCACTACCGGTAGCAACATCGGGGTCGTTAAAATTCCGTGGCCTGTATGGAATTTCCCTATCCTAGCTGCTCCGTCCCTGCTGACGACCTCGAATAGACCTAGGTCCTGAGGACGGCAAGGCTCGGGGCCGGGACGCTTTTCCATGGGTTGCGCTGGACGTTTTCGTCATCAACCCTCGCTCGCACGCGATAAGGTGCTTAGGGAGACCTTTCCGTCGATTAAGGACATCTCAACCTGGTCTCCTGTATTGATCTCGATTGTCGGATCGATATCAAATCCATGGGCGTAAGGGACATCCAGCAAAGAGGCGGCAGGCAGGGTCAATGGGCAGACATCCCTGTTTACAATTGCCTTGGGCCCTTTGCCTGTATATATCAGGCCCATCAGCACAAATGGTGCTACCGTTGACCCCGAACCCTTCGGGTAAATCAGAATAGTTTCTTCAATTGATGCACCATCTAATGGATGGCCGGGCTCCTCTATTACCCCAGTATCCCTGTTAACATATCCCAAGTAGGTGATTGGGACGTCCGTAACCAGGGCCTTGCCAGAAACCTTCCACGAAGATTGGCTGGGTATTCCGACTCCTCTAGCCGTAATATCACCTGTCTTGTGTGACTTCGAAGTGGCCATTGGCTTTGCCTTTCCAGGGTCTAAGACTGGCCTGTCTCCCGATACTAATTCTGAATCGAAGGCATGGGACACACACTCCTGGATATTTGCCACACTAGTAGGCATCCTATTCAGACCGCTGGTCAAATAGTGCTCTGCCTTTAGTGAGTTAGTAAGTAGGTGATTATACCTCGATCGATTGTAGGGGGTGACTTCCGGACAGGTGTCCCTGAGGACTAATGCCCCGGCTTCCTCTAGGATGTCGAGAGTGCCGTCAGCGGCGATTGAGTCGTAATTATGGGAGCTCATGAACACCCAGAGCCGTTGATCTGGTATCGCTTCACCTAGTTCCATTCTTGCCCTGACTGCTGCTGCAGTCAAACGGGCCTCTCCGACACTCGCCTGAGGACATCCTATCACTACGAGATCGATCGTGCCACTAGGGGCAAGCTCCTGATATCTCCTGTCCAGCTCCTCTTGAGTGAATGTCAACACGCCTTGGTAGGAAGAAGTCTCAGGCGCGTCATTTGTTAGTCCGTCTGCCCATAGCATTGGGCATCCATAATTTGCTGCAGATGCAGTTAACGCCTTGCGCATCTCAAATGTGGCCGCAGGCAGTCCAGTTATCCTGGGCATTGGACCCCATGGAATTTCCCATTCTGGCATTATTTTCTTCCCTATCCAGTCACCCAATATGCTCCAATCTGTCGGGTCGTCCATTTCGCATTCAACGTTGACTAGTATGTTTGGCACTCTGTTTTCGGACATATGTAGGCCCCATAGTGGAGCCCATCCCGTTAGGGCAGTAGCGAGAGCAGAGAGACCCGACTCACGATTAGTGATCAGCGAAGTGTATGAATTGGAGAAACACACTGCATTGGACTCAGCCCATGACCCGATTCCATCTTCGGATTCGACGCCCCTGTCATATGGGGTGCACGAGAGTGTCGCCTCTATTCCTAGCTCGGAATAAGAATGGACAATCTCAAACTGCTGCTCCAAGAAATTGGGATGGTCAATCCCCATTTCATCCATTTTCTCATTATCGCACCCCGCTGAGTTCAGCGTTGTTGGGATTGAGACCTTTCCCTCAGGGTCGCCAGAGAGATCGGACAGGAAGCGTCTGAGCCCATGGCCCCCAGTTATGACGCTGACTCCGGACACATGAGCGTGTTCGACTCTGACGAATTTCGTGGCACCGGCAGTGGCCGCTAGGTCAACCACCAGGCGTGACGCCTTCTGCCTGGTCGGACCCTGCTCCCCTGAGAGCATGGAAAGCAGTTCGGCTGGGACATCCATGAGGAAAGCCGTGGGATGATACTCCTTCAATCCGACGTATTGTAACACACTAATTTCCTATTTGAGTAGGTTTGCCGGTAATTCCGGAAGTTGCATATGACGGAGAAAGTCAGATTATGAACTAGTATCGGTACGGAAGGTCATGGGGATTTCCACAGATTTGCAGAGGGGGGCCATGGTTGTGGCCATTACTCTGTCAGTCATGGGCTTGGTCGCCGGCGCCACCGGGGCTAATTCAGTCGATATTAGAGGAGTCTCGGGAGTGGCATGCTGTGCGGCGATTGCACTCGGAATTCAATGGTTGGCATGGATTCCCGCATCTCTAAAGAGAACTGAGCGTTTCTACGATCTAGTAGGCGGATTGACTTACATTGCTGTTATCATTTTCAGCCTATGGGCGGGGTCGCAATCAGAACCCCCTGGCCATAGGGAATTGATAGTCAGCATACTTGTGGTAATCTGGTCCATACGCCTATCCAGTTTCCTATTTTTGCGCATCCATCGTACAGGGAAGGACGGGCGTTTTGATAATTTGAAGACCTCTCCGGTACGATTCATTATTCCATGGAGCCTACAAGGACTCTGGGTCTTCATAACTCTCAGCGTGGTAGTGGTAATAAACAGCCAATCTGGCCCATCTCCTGATCTTTCTATATGGGACGGTATCGGCTTGACAGTATGGATTATAGGATTCGGGATCGAAGTTTTGGCGGACTCACAGAAGGCCACCTTCAATGCGAAACCGGAAAATCAGGGGAGATGGATTGACGAGGGGCTATGGGCACGATCTCGACACCCCAACTACCTAGGTGAGATTCTCCTGTGGACAGGGATCGCATGCTTTGGAATACCCTGCTTCGAGGGATTGGAGATGGTGGCCTGGATCTCCCCCCTATTCGTGTACCTTCTCTTAACGAAAATCAGCGGAGTCCCGATACTGGATGAGAGGTGTTTGGAAAGGTGGGGGGATAATCCTGACTACCAAAGGTATCGTTCAGAGACTCCCGCTCTGATCCCTCACCTCAGGGCACGTAAGCGATGAATTGGCCGAGGATCACTCGAGTCTGGAGTCTATGCTCTTCAACAAGTCCCTTATCTCCACAAGAACATCATTTGATTCGGATGATGGGGCGGCGGACGGGGCTGAGACGAGCGAGTCCCTTTGCTGGAGGACGAGGTCACGGAACCCATCTGCGTTTTTCACCCCAGTTAGTATGAAAGGTGCTGCACCAGCAGTCTCGAACTGCATCCTGACAACCCCGAAAGCGTTCAGAATAGGGCCCTCGTGAATAGACACATCCGTGAGTTTGTCCAGGGGGATGTTCTGCTGCTTCTTGAACAGCCACCCCATTCGCATGTTGATAGAGCGGTCAGTAAGGGCCCCACTCATGTGCTCAAACTGCTTCTTGTGTACAAGCCAGCCGAATGGAACCCAAAAGAGCATCACTACGATTCCGACTACTGACATCAGAAGGCCGAAATTTGCCGTCATCCACCAGTAGATGATTATCTTCCTATCAAACTCTACGTCCATAATTTTGCCACTGTCGGCGTAGCTGGGTTGCACTTGGATCCCTTCATCCATGAAATAGCCGCGGTGCAGGATGTAATTTAATTCAGTGGTCATCCCTGCTGAATACTGGAATTGGCCCCATCTTGTGCGAATTGATGCTGTTTAGATGGAGGTACCTATCCATGACCTTGCTCTGCCTATCCGTTAGTTCGGCCCCCGATGGACTCTCCTTCTCCCTCATTGCCCACTC
>DAJH01000033.1:22720-23565 GCA_002498925.1 Euryarchaeota archaeon UBA173
GGCGCTGCCTCCTGTATTTCTTGGATGATACCGAGAACCTCGGCCATAGAGTAGACTTCCGATTTGAACAGATCGGCAATGGGAGAGATATCGACCCCCCCGTCACCATACTTGGTGAAGAAGCCGACGCCGAAATCCTCGACCTTGTTTCCGGTGCCGACCACTATGCCGTTATTGGATCCTGCAATAGAATACAGAGTTGCCATCCTAAGTCTGGCCCTTGTGTTCGCCAAGGCTAGTTCGTCCACTCCCTTCTCCTTCAGTTCGATACTAATTGAATCGAAGGTCCCGGTGAGGTCAATTATGTGGCTTTCCACGTTTTTCCAGTTCGAGCATAGCCATTCTATGTGCTGATTGGCGAGATCATACTGGGAGGACTCCTGGTGAATCGGCATATTGAGTACTATGGTCCTCAGTCCAGTGTTGGCGCAAAGCGCAGAAGTGACTGCAGAATCTATCCCGCCCGACACGCCAACCACCAATGTGGAGATGTCGTTTTTTCTTGCGTAATCCATTATCCAACCAGAGATCTGTCCGGAGAGCTTCTTCCAATCCTCCATCATTACCACCTAATGACAAGCTACCCCGTACTTCTTGAGTCTCCAGTAATTGTACGGCCATGGGGTCAGGAAACCCGCCACTAGCATTGGCACGATTACCCACAAAGTCAGCTTGGCCCCTCCGGTCAGAACAACATCAACAATATTCATCGCCGCTTCCATTGAAATCATCGAAATCAGAGACATCCCAATAGCGACTCTGAACGCTTCCTTCAATGCCATCTGTGCGGATAGGATAAATGTCTCAAGAGCGATAGAGGTCATGATTCCATTGAACATCGCAAG
>DAJH01000033.1:23906-24217 GCA_002498925.1 Euryarchaeota archaeon UBA173
CGCAAGCAGCATAATCGACATTGTTGACCAGCCAAGAGCATCAAGATAAGGGATAAATTGGAACGCAGCAATGGTGCCGAAGTCTCCAATGCTGCAGCCGACCAGGCACCATTTTGTATTGTGCGCAGACTGCCTCCAGACGGGTCCATCCTTCCAATCGAAGGGAGCCTCCTCCCCATCGACTGAATACCCCGAATCGAGAATTGCCTTGACCATTGATGCCCTATCCGTACCCTCATGTTCGACTACCGCCAATCCTGTCTCATGAGACACCTCTACCGAGGTGGTGCCCTCTAACGAGGAGAGTGCCG
>DAJH01000066.1:0-1144 GCA_002498925.1 Euryarchaeota archaeon UBA173
GCTCGCGATGCTGATGGCATTGTCAACTGTGGGTGCTCCAGCAACTGCTCAGGCAACTGCTCAGGACCCCAAGCAGCCATCGGTTGACAACCCTCACATGCATTTCTGGGGTACCAGCGATCTCAGCAACTGCTGGACCCACTTCGATAGTAACGACTCGTCTGGCTCTGCTAACGAGGGATACGGAGAGAGCTCGGTGTCTAGTGGCAGGCACACTGTAGACTTCGACTGCAGGATGCAGGACACATTCAAGCAGGACATGTACCTAGACAGCAATGGCTCGATACAACTAGAGTTCACAGTTGAGGTGTATGCCCCAGGAGCTTGCCCCACTGGGGCCCAGAACGACTGCGAGGAGCTCAACGTCACAATCATGCAGGGGACAAAGGTAGTCGCCAAGGAGCAATTCAATGGCGTTGACGGGGGAGATCCCGACAGCAGAATATGGCAAATAGACGTGGATCAGAACATGACTAGGTGGAACAGATCGGCAGAGGAGCCCATAATCAACTTCAGATGGATTGGATACGCGGATTCCGGTTTACAGTGCATTGTTTTTCTCTGTGAGTCGTACTTCAGGTTCTACTACTCTGATAGCAACGAGTCGGCCGAGATGAACTTCCCAGTGGTCAACATGACGCAGCCCGGAGAGGGTGGCGAAGATGACGACGAAGGCGGCCTCATCGGAGGCGTCTCAGACTCACTCCCTGGATTCGGACTCATGGCTGGAGTCGGCTCACTCGCTTTGGCAGCCGTCGCTGCTAGCAGATTATCTAGAGAAGAATGATCACAGGTCGTCGAAGGCGACGTCGGACTCCTCGCCGGTATCGAGATCCTTGATCCTTACATTTCCTGATGACCACTCGTCCGGCATCACCATGACGAGCCTCTGGGCACCGGTCCTGTCCGCGTGCTTGAACGCCCACTTCATCCTCTTGTCGTCCAGTACCAGGTCCACCGACCTGCCTGAATCCCTGAGCTTGGAGGCAACCGACATGGCCGCGTGCCTCAGTTCCTCGCCGAGCGACATCACCACGTCCTCGTTCCCGCTTGGGAGGTCCGGGACCAGCCCCTTGTCGGCGAGGAGCTCCATGATTACCATGTCACCGAAGCCGAACCCCGTGGCGGGCATGTCCTTGCCACC
>DAJH01000066.1:1527-38846 GCA_002498925.1 Euryarchaeota archaeon UBA173
GGTCGTGGGCCTCGAAGACCGGGCCCGTGTAGTAAGCGAGCCCCCTGACTACCGAGGCATCGAACGAGAGCCATTCTTCTATCCCGTACGCGGACGCGAGCTGGAAGAGCTCGGTCAGCTCGGAGACCGCTGGACTGTCGCTTCCCAACGCTGAGGAGAGCTGTGAGATGTCCGAGAGGCCCAGGACCGAGGTGATCGAGGTTATGTCATCATCACCTAGGCCCTGCTCGGATAGCTGGGCCGCTATGGCGTCCTGTGGGAGCTTGTCCATCTTGTCGACTATCACGCAGACGGCTGGGAATGCCTCACCGGTGACACCTATCGAGCCCAGTACCTCCTCCAGCACCTTGCGGCTGCTGACCCTTATCGCGAGGTCATCGGAAGTCAGTCCGACGGAGCGGAAGAAGGACACCAGCACCGACAGGAGCTCGGCGTCAGCCTCGACCCCGTCAGCGCCCCAGATGTCAACGTTCCACTGGTAGTGCTCCCTGCCCCTGCCTCGCTGCGTCCTCTCGTACCTCCAGCACTGGGGGATCGAGAACCACTTGATCGGGGTTGGCAGGGCTCCTGCCCTGGCCATGACCATACGAGCCAGGGAAGGCGTCATCTCGGGCCTCAGGGCGACCCTTCTCCCTCCCTTGTCCTCGAAGCCGTACAGCTGCTGCGTGATCTCCTCGCCCTGCTTCCGGGTGTAGAGGTCCTCGTGCTCGAGGACTGGGGCGTCGTACTCCTCGAAGCCGTGCTCGCGAGCAGCGGAACGGAACCTGTCGAAGAGCCAGTTCCTCAATCGCATGTCCTCGGGGTAGAAGTCCCGTGTTCCGCGTACGCCCTGTGCCACGGTCCCGCCACGAACAGGACCACTTCAAGCCCTACGGCTCGAGAAGCGCCCATCATTCCTTTCTGGAGGGGCTGAGCTTCCTCCAGAGGTAGATGGCTATGGCCAGCAGACCTATTGCCCATCCCGGTATTATCAGGAGGATGGCGACGGCCGCTGCGGCCTGCTCGAGCATGTTCCCGACTAGACAATCTCGGCTTCAACTGTTCCCAGCGAATGTGCGTGCTTATTGCCCCTGTCGTCGGTGTAGGTCGGAGGGAGTGGGTCCCCAAGTTGGACGATGAAGTCGTCATCCCCTCCTGGGAGAGTGTCGATGGGCGCCTCGGCGCCCTCCGGTACGTTCCTGTAAAGCGGCCTTGGCTCCAGCTCGTAGTCGCCCGAGAGCACGTAGAGGGGCCATGGTGAGGGGTTTTCCTTGTCGGTTGGGACCATCCTGTTGACTAGTACGTACCTGTTCAATCCGATGAAGAGGGTCGCGGTTATTCCCCAGAAAAGGAAGATGATGGATATCCCGTGTGGATTGGAGGGGTTCCAGGGGTCGTGCACGTTGACGAGCAGATCGACGAAGTAGGATATCATCAGTACGGAGAACATCAGTGGGAATCCTAGGTACATGATGTAGTCCCACCAGCGCCCTATCCACCAGTCGTTGTCACCCGTATTGATGAAGTCGTCACGGAACGAGGAGACGCCGTTGTCCAGGTAGTCCCTCATGCTGAACCCGGTGATGTCGTTCTCCTCCTGCCAGACCCTGTACCTGCTCCAGCCGTACTTCCAGATGCTGTAGGCGATGAAGAGGCCGCTGAACATCAGGCCGTAGCCCCAGATGTGGTCCTGCACCTCTAGGAACTGCGGGAAGGCGACCCCCGTCGCCGAGTCCATGCGTATCCAGAGAGCTGCACTTGGAAGTCCGAAGAAGAATATCGACACCGTGGTGAATCCCACTGCCTGGGAGCGGTCCACCCCGTGGTCGACGAAGTTCCTGACGCATAGCTCAACTGTCGAAATCATGGAAGTCAGGGCTGCGAAGGATAGTGCCAGGAAGAAGACTGTGACCATGATCAGCTGCACTGCTGCCCCTCCTGGAGCCTGCGCGAAGACCTCTGGGAGGACTAGGAAGGTGATTGCCGAGCTACCTGCACCGACGGCGCTGAGAGGGTCGTCCACGACTGCGAAGACCGCCATCATCACCGTCAGGCCTGCGATGATGCTGATGCTGTTGTTTGCTAGGCACATGGTTGCAGCGTTGAGGGTCGTATCCTCGTCCTTCCTCATGTAGACCGAGTACGTGATCGCCATCCCCATGCCTGCGGAGCAGGACCACGCTGACTGGGATAGCCCGTTGATCCATGTCTCGGGCTGCATGAGGTACTCCGGTTGGATGCTGAACATGTAGACGAAGCCGTCCAGGGTTCCATCATCCAAGTCCATCACGAAGGCCAGGAACAGGGCTGAGAATAGGAGTATGAACAGGGAAACCATCAGGATGACGTTGACCTTCTCAATCGCCTTGGCGCCCCTCCATATGGCGGCCATGGTGATCAGGACCGCTATGAGCTGGAAGAAAATCACCTGACTGGGCGACTGGAGGAATGAGTTCCAGACCTCTACTGTGTCGACCTCGCTCCCGAGGCCCCCTCTTACGGCAGACTGGAAGTAGTTCAGGCACCACCCCGTCACCACTGCGTAGTAGAATCCTATTGCTGTCGAGATCCATGCCGTCCAGAGGCCCATCCAAGCGAAGTTGTTGCCGGCGAAGATCCTGAAGGTTCCGACCGTTCCTGTCCTGCTCCTCTTGCCTAGGGCGAACTCTGCGATGATCAGTGGAACCGACCATACGAAGAGGAATATCAGCCAAGGAACGAGGAATGATCCTCCGCCATTGGCCCCGACCATCCGTGGGAACCTCCAGATGTTTCCCGTTCCTATGGCAGCACCTATGGTTGCGAATATGAGGCCTAGCCTGCCGCTGAATTCGTCCGAGGATGACTCTGTCTGCGGGTTCATCCTCGCTCCTCCTCGGTATCTGCGATCATGTGCTCGGGGAGTCCTATCACCCCTCCCTCGTCATCAAACATAGCCCTCAGTGTAAGGCCTAGGCCCCCCCAGACGAAGCTAGCAATCACGGCGAACATCATCAGTGCCAAGATGCTGGAGCCAAAGCTCGCTCTGTATGGTATAGCTAGTTCGTAGTAGTTGCCCCCTTCCTCAGTGGTGGGGTATGAGAATGGGAAGGCGCCGTTCACTGTTCCAAGCATGGCCTTGTACTGTATCTTGCCGACTGAAGTATCGGGCAGAGGTATGCTGGAACTCAGAGAGGTTCCATTCGCCCCGTCAAGGAGGATGCAGGACTCCGACTCTTCAGGTGCTGCGAAGGCGGACATTTTCCATGGGACGTCGACCCACTCGGTGGGTCCGAAGTCGTTCTGTGTCCTTGTTGGCTCTACTAGCCTCCACATCAAGTGTGTCATGTTGATGTCGACCGAATACGGGAACGCCTGGTCGAGGCATATCGAAATTGGGAGGTCGCCCTTCACCAACTCTACGGTGTCGGGCGTCTGAAGCCACTGCCTGGTCGTCGTGTTCTCTATCCCAACGATTGCACGGTACCTGGGATCGTCCGCCATCTCGACCATGTAGAAAGGTACACCGAGGTTTCGAACGGCGATATGGGCTATGTCATCCGGGTGTTGGTGGAAGGCCGTCCCTATTTCCATGGTGTAGCAGTAGGAGTTGTGTACCCCATAGTGCCAGTCGCAGAAGTCCCCAGTCGTGGGATATAGATCCGAGGACTGCATTGGAGCATAATCAGTCATCTCCGCCATTTTGACGCCGTGGTATACCAGGAACTCGTCATCTGGCGTATAGCAGCCAGTGCAGTGGCCCCATGGCCAGAGGACTAGCTCTGAGAACGAGTGCCAGCTCAATGTGCTTTTGAATTCCGAGAACCCGTCATTGTTGTCATCGTTCATCTCGGTCATGTCTTGGATGAACTTGGTTTCCGGCTCGCTGTTTCCCCCGAGCCAGTCCTCATCGATGAGGCCGTCGGCATCGTCGTCCTTACCGTCCACGTGATCCTCGTTCAATCTGAGGTCCTCGTCTTGGTCTACGGTGTCGACTGGTCCATTGTAAACATCATTGTTGGCACCTGAATCAGAGTAGCACATGCCCGGGAACAAAGGCCCTGTGGCACCTAGAGGTGCCCCCCATTCGTACTGGAAGTTACGATTTAGGTCAACGCCGTCACAGCTCGGGTCTACCTCCTCGTCTATGTCGGGAAGGGGGGTCACGCCTGTTACCGTGTTATCCCTGAGATTCTTCCTCCATCCGGATGTTGGGCAGTTCTCCCAAGCTGTCGGACCGCAGTAGACCTCTCTGTCGTACCTGTTTCCATCGACATTGAGCATCGGAATTAGGTACATCTCTCGAGTGTTGATCATATCAGTGATGAATTGCTCGGAGAAGTCCTCGTCAACCCCCAAATCGCCCGGTCCACATGGATTCCCGTCACCATTGCTGTCTTGATTGGACGCGTTCAGCATCAAGCAGTCTCCGTCGTTGTCGATGCCATCCCAACCGTCTTCGTCGATTAGCCCGTCTCCATCGTTGTCTATTCCCGCTTTTCCGTAATAGTAGATTAGAGTCTCAAGGAATAGCATTGGCACTTCATATGACATCCATTCCCTGGCATGGAAGTTTCCGGCTAGCATGACGTCGGGACGGTCTTCGTAGTTTCCACAGTCACCGACGAAAGTGTTGCATTCTCCTCCATGGACATCTGCAGTAATCTTGACCCATGGGGTATCGTGGTTGTAGAACCACCCCTGGTATGTTCCTAGGTTGGTCTGATCCCCCCTGGCGTTCAGGCCCCCGGGCATACCCTCGTGGAATGTCATAATCTCAGTGTTCTGATCAGCCAGTATCTGCATCCTCTCTTTCATTGAGAAATAGTCGTGATACTCTCTGAACTGTACCCTGCTGTCACCCCCCCATGGGAATACTTGGAATGCATACTCGTCAGACCAGATGTCCTGTGGGGACAGCCCCTCTCCGTCATCCTGAGCGGTTACTGGGGCAATCATCGTTACCGGTGCCAGCACCGAGAGCAGGAGCGGCATCAGCATCGCCGCAACGGGTGCCCGAGGGCGCTTATGCGAGTCGGTTGGAGAGTTTCTCGACGTCATGTCCGTCACTGCGACAATACAGGCGGTATTCAATCCCTCGTTGTCCGGCCCTATGGGCCGGGGCTGAGTTTATGTGTGACACTACGTCGGCCGGTTCATGGAGCAACTAGACGACTTTATGGCAGGAGAGGCTGGATTCCTCGGTTTTTCGACAGGGACCATGACTGTGATGGTGGCTGTGATTGCACTGAGCGTGGCAAGTGGGGTGCTAGCTCGCAGGTTTGTTTTTCCCCGACTAATGGACATCTTGTCCAAGACCGAACGGATTGACGGGAAGAGCGTCTTGGCACCCGCCTCATTGGGATGGATGATTGGTTTCCTAGTGATCAACATGTCAATAGATTGGCTGAATGAAAATACGAGTCCAATCTGGGATTCTGGGATCGTGGATACGGCCAACTCGTACGTGTACGCCGGATTCGTTCTGCTGATGCTTGTGGCCGCATATCGCTTGGTGGACTACCTGGATGCTTTCATCGTAGTCGAAGGGGACAACATGGCAGCCAGGAGGTCATTGGCTAGCGTAGCAGAGTCAGTGGGACGTCTGGCAGTTGTCGTTAGCGGAGTCTTCGTCATGGCGGGTCTCGGTGGCCTAGATCTGAATGGACTGATAGCAGGTTTGGGAATTACCGGTCTGGCTCTGGCGCTTGCAGCCAAGGATTCAGTGGCTAACATCTTCGGAGCGATTAGCATCCTGATTGATCAGCCGTTCAACGTCGGAGACTGGATTATCGTCGATGGCGTGGAAGGAGAGGTTGTGACCATAGCCCTCAGAACGACCCTCATCCGCACCGGTGCTGACACGCTGGTGACCGTTCCCAATGCGAATATCACCAACTCGGCTGTGGAGAACTTCAGCCAGAGGAGGTTCAGGAGGATACGGCCAGTCTTTGAGTTCGAGGCCAGCAGTGATCAAGACGCACTGAGGTCATTCTGCGAATCGCTGTCGGAGCAGGTCATATCGGACCCGAGATCTGTCAAGAAGGAGGACTCATGGGTCAGGGTGAGTTCCGTGGGATCCTCGAAGATTATCGTGAGCACGAACTTCTACTGTGACTCATCCGGTAAGACCGAGCGAGAGATGAAGGAGGACTTGGCCCTCATGGCCAGGGCTAGGGCCGCAGAGTGTGGTCTGATGTTCCACGAACCCAGACTTAGAGAGACCCACAATTCCTGAGGGATGATATGTCAATATTGGTCCTAATCAGGCACGGCCAGTCAGTTTGGAATGCTGAGAACAGGTTCACTGGATGGACTGATGTGGAGCTGTCAGAGAGGGGTGTCATAGAGGCTGAGACTGCTGGGGATGATCTTTCAGATATCCAGTTCGACGTTGTACATACTAGCGGTCTGAAGAGAGCACAGCGAACCGCGGAGATAATCATGAGCAGGAGTTCTCTCTCAAACGACGTTCCCGTATTCAGAGACGAGCGGCTCAACGAGAGACACTATGGCGACTTGCAGGGCCTGAACAAGGCGGAGACGGCAGAGATTCATGGGGCGGAACAGGTGCACATTTGGAGGCGTTCGTTCGACGTTCCTCCCCCTGGTGGTGAGAGCCTGAAAATGAATGCCGAGAGGACCATCCCCTACTTCGAGGAGGAGATTCTTCCGGACCTCAAGGAAGGCAAGAACGTCTTGGTGTCCGCCCATGGGAACTCTCTCCGGTCGATTGTTATGCATATTGAGTCCATCAGCCCACAGGACATCGTATCGGTGGAGATCGCGACAGGGACTCCAAGGTTCTACGACTTCGATCAGGATTCCAAGAAGCTGGTCATTCGGGAACATGTGCCGCTATGGAGGCCTAGAAAAATGAGAATGGTGGAATCTGATGACCCGTGTCCGACTGGGTTCCGGTCCGTCAAGGTAGCTGGAATAGGGATGTCAGCCTCCATGCTTGAACCAGAGGAGATCGATGGGCTCGGAGACTGGGAGAAGGTGATATCGGATCTAGAGTCATGGGGCGAAGTGCCCACTGTAAATATCACATCTCTGACCTATGAGGAGTCACCCAGGGGCCCAGTAGTGCGATTGAGTGGAGATGAGGAATGGGTGGCAGAGTTCCTACCATGGGGATCGGATGGGCAGATTAGGGCAAGGTCTAGGCACGCCCCAGAGATGTGCGACTCCCCATGTGGTGGATTCTACTGGAACGGACAAGACATAGCCATCGTCAGGAAGTTCGACAACCAGTTCATTGGCTCAGAAGTTTCCCTGATGGACGGACTACGAGATAACGACATGGGGTCCTCAACCGAGATTCTCAGGCGTTCTGGGGCAATTCTAGGAGAGTACCACAGTGCCATGGAGTCGACAAGATCCACCCCTCCCGATCAAAAGAGGTGGAATACCAGAAATGAGGCAATAGAGAGAGTCCTCAGGGCCCAGTTCATTTGGAGAGCTCCATTTACGAAAGAGCAGCCAGGAACCCTGAGCCTCCTCGATGTGAGGTTCTCAGATATCTCTGATGAGAGTGTCCGAATCGGCCCTCCAAGGCTATCTGACGCTCTTCGGCCACATGATTCGGATAAGCCAGCTATGAGGGATCTGGCGTCCCTGATGCATGACCTCTCAAGGATGTACCACGAATCTGGATCTACCTTGGGAATAGTGGAGTTGAGGTCGTCCCTCATAGATGGATGGAAGTCCACAGCACCCGAGGAGTGGTCTTCAGATGCAGCATTCTACTCTCACAGGGGGGGCATCGCGATATGGGAGTACGAGCAGTGTCTACTGGATGTCATGGAGGCGACCTCGCATCAGTCGGGTGCTCCCGAGCCAGCGATTACGATGCTGGCCTACGTCAGGCCGTATCAGAAGGCCATGTTCAACAACAGAACGTTCGCTGCACTCTCTCTGATGTCATTCTTCTTCGCCACCACAACTCTGCTCAATAGTATCCCCCCTTCCTTGGCCGACCTTCCAATACCCCTCTTCTTCATGGGGCTCGGGGTTGTCTGCCTCAGGACATACTGGAGAAAGTCCCCCCGACCTGAGAAGCCATTCAACATCCCATAGGGACGGCTGGTGTGTGATTCTGCGAAGGCTTGAACCGGTAGGCGTAGAGCGGCCAGCATGGGAGAAGAGGGGGCGGACATACCACTGGCGGTGGACATGGATGGCACTCTGATACTGTCTGACTTGTCCGATATCAGTGTCAAGAGGGTTCTTTCAAGGCGCCCTTGGATGATTCCCGGAGTGATACTGAAGGAATTCCTGGGCAAGAGGGCTGAGTGGAAGAGGGACTTAGCGAGGAAGCTGGTCTTTGACCCCTCGGAGCTCGATTATCACCATGCATTCCTCGACTGGCTTACCGGAGAGCATGCCAAGGGAAGGATTCTGATTCTGGCAACCGCTTCTGACAGGATTGTGGCTGAACAGGTCGCTGCTCATGTAGGCCTATTCTCAGATGTCATGGCATCGGACAGGAGTTACAACCTGCGAGACAAGAAAAAGGCCGAGGCCCTCGTAGCACGCTTTGGAGAGAATGGTTTCGGATACGCTGGCAACAGCAGACACGATCTAGCAGTATGGGAAAAATCGGGGCAAGTTATTGTGGTCAATCCTGACAAGGGCCTTCTGGAAGAGGTCGGGGATTCGGCAGACATCGTATTCGAATAATCTCATTCCAAGGCGACTCCCTTTAGTGGGGCCGTCATCTGGTCAACTCATGGGGAGGCGGCGGAGTGCCCTAGGAGTACGCCTAGACTCCCTTGCAAAGTGGATGCTGAGATTCAGAATAGTCTCAGTTCCAGCTAGAATAATTGCTAATTCTAGCTATGCATGGAGTTTCGTCTCTAGGACTGACAGGATTCGAGCAAACAGACTGGGGAGCCGTCTCAAGGAGGGGGGTCTACCTCAGCACGTTTCGATAATCATGGATGGAAATAGGAGGTTTGCCTGGAACAGCCAGTTGGACAGGAATATCGGACACAACCAGGGAAAGGAGAAACTCAAGGAGGTCATGAACTGGATCTTAGATTTGGAAATTCCCTACTTCACGGTGTACGCACTATCTACCGAGAATATCAACGAGAGGTCGGAAGAGGAGTTGGAGGCGTTGTATGACCTATACGTCTCGGGTCTGACGGAAATCTCTGAAGATCCAAAGATACACTCCAGGAGGGTGAAGGTCCAGGCCGTTGGACGCTTAGAGATGCTTCCAGATAGGGTCCGTGAATCAATCAGGATTGCAGAAGATGCCACATCGGAGTATTCTGATTTCCTCTTCACCGTGTGTCTTGCGTATGGTGGCAGGGAAGAGATAGTTGATGCAGTGAGGGAGGTCGCTGCAGCACACGCAGAAGGTGAAATTTCTCTTGAGTCGATAGATACTGGGCAAATATCCAGTAGACTGTATACATCTAATCTTCCTGACCCGGACCTAGTCATCCGAACTAGCGGCGAAGAGCGGATTTCGAACTTCCTTCTATGGCAAATTGCGTATTCTGAACTACACTTCACTGATGTACACTGGCCGTCATTCACTAAGTCTGACCTCTACGAGGCTCTAGAGTCATTCCAGAAGAGGAGGAGGAAATATGGGAAATGACGCATGCCATCACTGTGGACGGGATAGTTACAGAAGCCCGTCGGTGGCAGTCGACGCAGTGGCACTGAGAGAGGGTGACTCTGGAACTGAGGTTCTCCTAATCAGGAGGGGGAAGGAGCCGTACAAGGGTATGTGGGCATTCCCAGGAGGTTTTGTGGACTATGGGGAGGACCCTGAAGATGCTGTAATCAGGGAGCTAGAGGAGGAGACGGGAGTGGATGGATTCGAGCCGGTCGCTCTATCTATTCACGGGGATCCAGACAGAGATCCACGCAAGCATGTCATCGCCCTGTTCTACCTAGTTGAAGTCGATCCAGAATCACTCCCCGTGGCAGGGGATGACGCCTCGCATGCTGAGTGGAGGCCTCTAGACCAGATTACTGAGGAAGAAATATCCGGGGATCACATCAGGATTATCGAGATGCTCCGGGATTAGTTCTTTGACTGGCAGCCCCTACGGATTACATGGCTCGCAAGCTGAAGATAGATACGGGAGCGGAAGTTTTCGCTCCATACTCGCCGGGAATAACTGTCAAAGATCACATCTGGCTCTCAGGACAAGTCGGCGTTGACGGGGGCGACTCGATAGGGGGGCAGACACTCAGTGCCCTCTCGAAGATTGACGACTTGCTGATTGCAGCTAACTCATCTAGATCCGATCTTGTCAAGGTGGTGATACTCCTATCTGACATGAGTGATTACGGGGCTGTCAACGAAATCTACGGCGAATGGCTAGGAGACACGATGCCCCCGGCCAGAGCTGCATACCAAGCAGCAGGACTCCCCCTAGGGGCACTGATTGAGATTGTCTGTGAGGCCTTTCGTGGATGTGGCGCTCAATGAACCATGACATTATCCTGAAGAGGTTCGACGAGCCAGACGAGTTGCGGGTTTTCGAGAAGGGGACGTTTGAGGTAATCCACTTAGAGGGAATGACAATAGGGAGAGCAACGTATGAGCCCGGGTGGAAGTGGTCCGTCGATGTCTCGCCCCTCTCTGGAACGGACTTCTGCGAGGTAGAGCACCTAGGGATGGTGCTTGAGGGGCATGCCACCTGCGCCTTCAAGGACGGTGAGGTTTACACCCTCTCTCCTGGCGATCTATTCTACATCGGCCCAGAGCCGCACGACAGTTGGGTCGTAGGCGACGAGAAATATGTCTCATTGCACTTTCAAGGAGCAGACAAGTACGCCGATTGAATGAAAGACCGGTATTGGGAACGCTTAGGAGCAGCCCCATGCAGCCCGACGTGTGAGCGTGTTCAAGGCGTACGACATCCGTGGCTTGGCTGGAAGCCAGCTCGATGCTGAGTTCGCAGAGAGGCTCGGCTCTGCGATAGTCACTCACACGGATGCGAAAACGATAGCCGTAGCACGGGACATCAGGGAATCTGGGCCTGAGCTTCATACTGCACTTCTAACTGGGATAACTTCGGCTGGTGCCGATGTCCTAGATTTGGGAATAACCACCACAGGAGTCCTCTACAGGGCTACAGTCGATTTGGAAGTAGATGCCTCTATAGTTATCACAGCTAGCCATAATCCACCAGAATACAACGGATTCAAGATTTGCAGAGGTAGACTTCCGATGGCGGGAGAAGAGCTACAAGAGCTACGAGCCACCTTTGAGTCAGGAGATTTCAACATCGGATCGGGTAATGTCACAGATCTCCCGGACTTCCAGTTAGACGTTGTAGATGCGATTTTGGAAAACTCTGGCAAGCCATCCAGGCCTGTTCGAATTGCGATTGACTGTGGCAACGCAGTCCCGGGGCCGCTTGCAGTAGAGCTGATGAAAAGGTCCGGAGTAGACTTGGTTCCCATTCACTGCTCGTGGGACAATGCCTTCCCGAACCACCCGCCCGATCCAACAAGGGTCGAGAATATGGCGGACCTCGCCCGTGCTGTCACTGAGAATGGCTGTGAGTTCGGCATAGGTATGGATGGTGATGGGGACAGGATAGGCGTGGTTGACGAACTCGGTAACTTCATTCATCCAGATAGGCTGATGACGCTCTTCGCGAAGGATATTCTTTCAGGCAGGGAGTCGCTTTCAGAGGAGGAGCGGACCGTTTTCTTCGACGTGAAGTGCAGTCTGGCTCTAGAGGAGTCGATATTGGAATACGGAGGAGTCCCGGTTATGGTTAGAACGGGCCACTCATTCATGAAGAGGGAATTGGATAGGAATCCGTCATCTCCCCTCGCTGGAGAGATGTCCGGGCACTTCTTCATCCATGACAAGTGGCCAGGATTCGACTGCTCGCTTTACAACACAGCAAGGCTATTGGAGATAGTTGGGAGGGATCCATCCCCATCCAATGGCGGACCGTCCTTCTCCGATCGTTTCTCGTCCCTGCCTGACTACCCCTCGACTGGAGAGGCGAAGATCCCCCTCACAGGGGAGCGCGAAGAGGTGATGGGCGCTGTGAGGGAGGCCTTCTCCGACATCGAGTGCTCCACTGTGGACGGGATCAGAGCAAGGTACGAAGACGGTTGGTTCCTGTGTCGGCCAAGCAACACTGAGCCCATCCTGGTCATGCGTGCAGAGGGAAGAGCTCAGACTGCTCTCGAGGGAATCCTTTCAGATGTGAATGAGCGTATCGGGCACATAGCTGACCTGAGCGCGCTACGCTGACTAATCCATCTGTTCGGAAATGCTGGAGACTAGCAGGGGTATTGCGACAAGTGCCCCGCAAAGGCCGTTCGTGACAAGTCCGAAGCCCATTCCATCGAAGACAGGGAGACCCATGGCCATGTTCATGGGTGCCTGCAAGACATAGCCAAACACCAGCAGTCCGAGTGCTATGTGTACGCCCTTCTTCTTGTACTGGATCATGAGCACGCCTGCATAGACGCCGATAGCGGAAAGTACGAGTGTAAAGAGCCCGAGAAGGGTGAGCAAAAATCCTCCTTCGGCCGCACCTTCCCCCATTTCGGCCGCGAAACCTGCAAGCAGGGCGCCGCCTAAGACAAGAGCAAGAGAGCCTAGAAATGCAATTACCTGGAATAGTGAATATATGGCCCCAATGATGATTGGAACGGGTGACTTCGAGGCATAGACGACAGGGGGGGTCTGCTCATACACGCCTGCATCAGCAGCGGGTGTCTCACTTGGCGTTCCTGACAATGTGCTTCCTTCCTGGGCTGCGCCCTCGGTGGTCTCTTCCATGCGCACCCATAGGGGCGCCCTGACTTAGTACTGCCTACGGCACCGATTCTCTTATCCGGGACTCTTGATTGGACGCGTCGCTGCCACTGTAGCTTAGCTCGGTATAGCGTCTGATTCGTAATCAGAAGATCGGGAGTTCAAATCTCCCCAGTGGCTCCATATCACGATTCTCTTGGACTCAATCCCAGAGCGGAAAGGAGCGGGGTGAACTTCTCCTTAGATGACTCGAGCGCCTCGAACACGGGCATCCTGTCTCCAGAAAGCATGCAAAGGACAGCTCCCCCTCCAGTGCTGTTGTGGTGGACTTCTCCGGCCTTCCCCCTCTGGTTGAAGAGCGCACTAGTGTGGCCCCCTCCGACTATGGTGACCCCTGGGGCCTCCACGAACATGTTCATGATCTCGATAGTCCCATATGCAAACTCGGACTTCTCGAAGTAGGAAGGAGGGCCATTCCAGAGAAGGCATCCTGCCCCCATTATCAGTGGCCTCAGATTCATCATCGTCTCTATTCCGATATCGTAAATTGGGAACTCGGTGGGTAAGTCACTAACCGACATTGGCACTCTCTTTCCTACTGACTCGACGGCCAAATCGGTCGGGAGGAATAGCAGGTTGTGGTGGTTGGAGATTAGTTCCTCGGCCATTTCCCATGTCTCTTCGAAGGAGTCGCCAAGGGATTCCCTAACAAAGTCCCTGTTCGTGGCACCGATATCCGTACCGTCCGCCCATAGCATGAGGTTTCCAACCACCCCCACCATAGCTATCCTATCCACCGTCCCCTTTTCGATGAGGTTCAATGCCACACGAAGCGAGTCGTCGCACTTTATGCCTCCAAGGATAACCACGTATGGCCTAGGAGGGTCAAAAACTGCAGTTCTCAGTGCGTTGATCTCCTTCTTCATCAGACGCCCAGCGATGCATGGCACCTCACCAGCGAACCCAGTGAGGGAGGGGGAGCTCCTATGCGCAGTTGCGAAGGCGTCCGTGACGTAGGCGTCAATCACCGCAGAGAGGTTCCTAACAATCTCGGAGTTGGCCATTTCTTCGGGGCTGGCCCTCTTCATGCTGATTTCTTCTTCATGCTTGCGAACATTGTCCAGGAAAAGGACGTCCCCGTCGTCCATCCCCTTGATTGCTGAAATGGCATCTTCGCCGCAGACATCTGAAACGAACCCGACAGGCCTCCCTATCAGACTCGAGAGGAGGACGCTATGTGGCTCCGTACTCGTGAAATCAAGATACCCCGGTCTTGACTGATGCGAAATGATTACGACTTTTGATGAAGAAAGGGCCTCTAATGTTGAAAGGAACTCAGTGAATCTGCGATCGTCCATGAACTCCATTGTCTCTGGGTTTAGAGGGGAGTTGACGTCCACTCTGAGCAACACTGTACGTCCATCAAGGCAAACGTCGTCCAGCGACAGAACGCCTGTCACAGTGGGCCCCACAGGTAGCCCACCTAAGGCCATTGGGGTTGTTTAGGACGTGCCTAACTTACCAAATCCCTTTCATGGTAAGGCCCGGAAGAGCATCCATGGTCTGGGATGCGGAGTCCATAACCGGGCCCGATGGGCAGGATTGGCGTGTCCCGGTTTCGGAGCTTGAGTCACGGCAGAAAGCGCTCTCTTCCGCACTTACATCGGAGGGGATTGAGTCAATTCTAATTGATGACCCTGTTGAGCTATACTGGCTCACTGGAGGGAGGCAGAACAGCATACTTCTGGTTGGTTCAGAGGAATCCGGAATAGAAACCACACATTGGGTTAGAAGATCTTTGGAAAGAGCGGTTTTCGAGTCGGGAGGCGACGACTCGCCCCACCATTCCGAGAAGCAGCCGAGGATGGCATCACTGTCAGATTCATTGGTTTCCTCTGGTTGCACAGAAAGGCCCTCGATGCTTTCAGGAAAGGTTCCACATGATAGGTGGTCCTTCCTCAATTCGAAGATGTCTGGAATTCCAGGCGAGTCTCTTGACGGAACAGGAATCCTCTACTCACTCAGAGAAGTGAAGTCAGAGTGGGAAATACAGATGCACAAGGAAAGTGGGGAGGTGAATAGTAGAATGTTCGAAGCCGTCTCCGAGGCAGGTAAGGAAGGTTGTACAGAGTTGGATCTAGCTGCTGCCGCTGACTCTGTAAGTCGGGAAGCCGGTTTCGGAGGCAGAATCAGGATGCGACGTTGGCCGATGGACTGCGACAGGGTCGTTGTCGCCGCCGGACGTTCTGGTTCCGTCCCATCTTACTTCGACTCCGCAATAGGTGGGCTGGGGGCCAGCCCCATTTCCTCGTTGGGAGCTGGTTTTGGAAGAGTCAAGGCCGGAGATCCAGTTCTGGTAGACATCGTTCACCTGCACAGGGGTTACGTCTCTGATTGTACGAGGATGTTCAGTGTGGGGAGTTTGGATGAGGAGTGGATGTCAAGGCTTGATGACATGGTGGAGATCAAGCAAGCTGTGGTGGACCAACTCGGGAAGGGCGAAGATTGTTCGTCTGCTTGGCTTAGGGGGAGCGAGATGGCATCGGAGATGGGGCATTCAGAGAACTTGATGGGGATGCACCCCAATCAGTCCAGTTTCCTTGGACACTCTGTTGGCTTGGAGCTAGATGAGGCGCCAGTAGTCGCTCTTGGTTTTGATCGGGAATTGAGGGTTGGCGGGACCATGGCGGTAGAGCCCAAGGTGATTCATCGAGAAGGGGCAATCGGCAATGAAGACACGTGGGTAAGGACCAGTGGGGGCATGGAGTGCCTGACGGCTGGTTCATCATTGCCTGATCTGATGGAGTGGTAAAATTGAGCAAGGCCAAGGAGTTAGCACAGAGGAAGCTAGCTAGGGTCCTAAGGGGGAGGAAAGAGCCGCATGGAAAATCCATAACGGATGAGGGCATTCTCAGGGGTGTTGATGTCGATGAATCGGGAATAGTGCAGTTATGGATTCAACCTACCCATCCACACTGCCCATGCTGTCTGGATGATCTGATCAGACTTAGGAACGCTCTAAACGACCAAAATGGGATTCTAGCTTGCCATCTAGAGGTGGTTGGCATTCCTCATTCTGAACGCTGGACGGCTGCTGTGAACGAATAGTGCCCCTTAGTCGCTCTTCGGTGGATCGCCCGATTTCTTACTACTCTTCCTTTCCTCTATTTCTTCAATCTTTGACAATATTCTAGTCGAGAGCCACCAGATCGATATAGAGACCCCTATGACCGAAATTAGCAGGGCCTGCAAGAATCCCGAATCTGACCAGTCTACCATATTTTCACCTATATTGGAGGGATCACATCGATATCACAGGAGCCAGTGGGCTTCATGCAACAAGTGAGGATTCCGCCTTCTTCGACTAGGAAGCTGTCAAGCCCGGGTGGAAGTTCCTCGGGAATGTCAACTGAACCGGAGACTAGCCTGACTAGGCATGTTCCACATGTTCCCGATGTGCAATTTGTCGGTATTTCCACATTGGCCATTTCGGCAATGTCTATGATGTTCAAATCCGGCTCGGATTCTGCCTGACCTAATTTTTCAGAGCCCCTGAAAAAGCGAATTAGATGTCTGTCGTAAGACATATGGTCGCCTCAGCGATCAGTCCTGGACCATCTTCCGGTCTGCTTATTGAATCGTAGACCGGCCTTCTTCATCCACTTGTTGAACTTTGTAGCTCCGGCTCCTGTGGCTATGATGAAGTCCTCCCTGTCCTCTTGTGCTTGGATGTACCCCTTGACAGCCAATGTTTGGTCTATCCAGTCGTCTATATCCATCAGTCCGCCCGAGAGCTTGCTCGATTCGACAGCGGCCTCTAATTCCTTGGCTGATGCACCTGTGGACTCCAAATCCTTGATCATCAGGTCGACAACCGAAGCCGACTCGACCTTCTTCGGAGGCTTCACCACAGGAAGTCTGGGTTTGATCTTGGGGTTGATGGAGATTCTAGATCCGTTCTCAAGTCTGGACTCTACCGTTTCGGCCATGGGCGATCTGAACTCCTCCTCGCATTCCCAGCAGACAAACACGTAATCAGACATGTCTTCCATTAGGTTTCCACCCCTGGGATCCATCTCTTCACCGCAATGCGGGCATGCGTACATACAAAGAACGGGAGCTATTTTTCTTCTGAAGTCGACGATGTCCTGAGGAGTTCCAACCAATTCCAACAACTCATGGTCCCTGGCTGCCTCGAGGCCCCTGGTCTCCAGCTGGTCTCTGATCTTTGAGCGCTGTTCGTCCTTTGACTCATCGTCGAAGGTATTCTCTAGTTTCACTATTAGTTCGACTGTTTTCCCAAGTCTGTTCATTACGAGCTTCTTGTTCCTGAAGGCATCGACGCGGGCCATTCTGAGCTGTTCCTTCTTCTCGAGAAGATCGGCCAGAAGGTCCTTCTGCTCCCTCTTGAATCTCTGCTCCTCAATTTTGTCTACCTTCTTTTTACCATCTTTCGATAGAACGTCAGCTAGGAATCTCTGCTTACTGGAGGTTCTAGGGCCAGATTTGACAGCGTCGATTACGGATGTTGCTATTCCCTTCTTTAGACCGTAATTGTTCATCAGGGTGTCGACATCCATCTTTTTGAGATCGCCAACTTTGATTCCACCGTCGGAGAGAATCTGGGCCGTATTCTCATCTATGCCCCTTCTTAGGAGAGCTAGGTAGGTGTCCTTCTTTGCCATGATTTTACATCCTTAGGACAGAGCTCCCGCGCACTGTGCCGTGCCTCGCCGAGCGAGGGGGTCCCTATCAAGGCGATGACTAAACCATCGTTATTCGACATTAAATGTTGAAAATGTATCTGATAAAATGACCCAATGCTTGGTTTCCAGATTTTCTGGCCTTAGATTCGCCCAGTCCTCTGGAAGTTCGGGAATTTCTGATTTCAGGATTTCTCCTGAAGCCCCTTTCCAACGGTCCTTGTGCCATCCCTTGACCCTAGAAATCCTCCTAGGTGTGGACGATAGGAGCGTCCTTAATTTCCTCCTCCTATTTGCAAAGCAGTGTTGAGTGATGGTCCTGAATAGTCTGCGGTTGAAGTCGGGTGCTATTCCGGTTCTTTCGATTGGCCGGAGCAATATCAGTCTGGAGTTGACTCTTGGAGATGGGCTGAATGAGCTGGAGGGGACCTTTGCATCAATGAGGACTTCGAAGTCCAACCAGAGAGAAAGGCCTAGCGGACCAGCGCTTGCCGGGCCCCCTCTCATTGACATTCTCTCTGCGAATTCTTCCTGCACCAGGAGAACAACTGATCTAAGCGGGGTCTCTGAGTGGTACCTCTGAATCCTCTCTAGAAGTGGACTGGAAATGCTGTAAGGAATGTTCGCAATTACATGAGTTATGTCGTCAGGCCATTGGGCCTTGAGTGCATCCTGTTTAACCAGCGAGAACTGCTCTTCATTTGTTGTGAAAACACGATTCAGGTGATCCACTGCCTCCTCGTCTATTTCCAATGCCGTTAATCTCGCTCCAGTCCTCAGTATACCGAGAGTTAGGGACCCCGGTCCCGGCCCGACTTCCAATACGTGCGAATCCCGATTGACGGGTGATCCATGCTCTGATGGGAGTTGTATGGATCTTGCAATCACAGATTCGTCTAGGAGGAAATGCTGTCCTAGACTTTTGTCGGGGGTCATCCTATCCCTTAGCAGATCAACCAGCAATCTTGCATCGAGGTCTTCCAAGAAATCACCCCGTCACCCTAGGAGCGAACCAGAATATCCAACAAACTCGGTGTCTGAGCCGTGTCCTCCATCTCCTTAACGTATCTCTCAGCTAGGAGTCTTGCCGATTCAATACCGCATGACTCATCCACCTGTTCGAAGGTTGACCAGCCGTTTCCGCCTCTGCTCTTTACCATCTGCATCGCCTTGGAGTTACCGACTCCCGCCAGAAGTTGGAAGGCGTGAAACTTGAGGGACATCGGGCCTGCACTGTTGTAGAACATGAGGTGCTTTTCTGGGTCACTGGAGATTGCCTTCAATATTGAGTCTGTGAGCTCCCCCTGGGATGCCTGCGAGAGGTCCTTGAACCTGATTTCAGAAATTGGGCCTATAATTCCAGAATCCATATTTATCTCAGAACCCTGCTCAATTTCGTCGGCATTAACTACTCTAGACCTGACTAGGTGAAATGAGGGTTCGGCAAGAGCTTGGATTTCATGACCGGCAGGGCGTCTGTCGAGCACGTCTAGGACGCGCACCAATGTAGTCGAGGACAGTGGCCCCTCGTCTTCCTCATCGGCCCCGTTGGAGTTGTCGGACAGCATCGTTCTCGTATATTGGAGAGGGGTTCCCCTCATCAATGGTTTAGTCAATAGGAAAACTCTGAAATGACGGCTCAGAGGACATGTTGACGGACAATTTCGATCACTTCCTCAATCTCGGAAGTATCCATTGCAACCCTTTTACTGGCGATTATTACTCTAACACCAGCTACGTCCATCGGAGTTAGTTCTGCTATTTTTGCGCATATGTCTGGATTTTCTGCTAATTTCTCGTTCTCCATCAGCACCGAGAAGAGATCTGCGAAGACCTTTGGGTCGGTCTTCGTTCCGCCCCTGTTGGTGCTTGATGCCCATGTGGCGTGCTGTAAAGCCATCATCTGCTCGTAGGAGAGTTCCCCTCTCCTCTCATTCGCAGCATCTAGTAAATCCCGTACAGTAGCAAAATCAATGAATTCTCTATCAGACATAGAAAGCACCTCACTTAGCGGGTCGCAAGTGCTCTGGCCTTGCAACCACAATTTTCTCCTTGTTCCCCTGAGTGACCCTCACAACAAACGCCTTGCCCTGTGCTTCGACAATGGTGCCCGTTAGGCCCTGGAATCTTCGGTGAGGCATTCCCTTCTGCTGGGCGCCGTCGAGGACAATGCAAACCTTGTCTCCCTCGGAGTATGGGTGCATGACCCTGTTGATGAAAATTCGGCCCTTCTCCGACTTCTTCTTCTTGAGAATGGACCTCGTTCCCTGCCTAGTGCCATGGGTTCTTGTTGCCATAATATCACCATCGACCGTAGGTCGTGGAAGCGCTCGACCTGAGGCGTGCTATTAAGGGCGTCGGATTCTGCCTTTTCTCAGTCTGCGTGGATATCCTTGACATCAAGCCAAAGAACCTCACATTCCGTTCCAATTACTTCCCGTACTGAAGGAACCGTCCTCCCCTCGTCGGAATGAACCAATTCCTTGACGTAGGTTCCTGCCTCGCATCTCAGAGAGAACTGTACCTCGTTGCCTTCGACCGTGACGTCACTGATTGAGGTCACCTTTCTCTTTCTTGTCTTAGCGGCTCTCCGATGGGACACTCTCTTCGGGGTCTCTTGCTCGAGGGTCACTCCAGAGAGTGAACTTATGGCCTCTACCACCTCATCTTCAGGAAGTTCTTCTTCGACTTTGAAGCGGATTGTATAGGACTTTTCTGATCTCGTTTCCTTAATCCTGCTGACCTCCTTCTTCAGGCTCCATCGAAGAGAGTTCACTTCCACTTTTCCTGAGGACTTCGAGTTAATTTCCTCTGAGAGTTTATCCAAGTCCATGTCCCTGATTCTGGGACCTTTGACCTCGAGGACAAACGGCCTTCCTGAACCCAGGCATCTGACATCAATATCCTCCCTTCCCATTCCGTGAAATGAGGTGTCGTTTGCCTCCATAGAGTTCCTTACTGGTTCCCCTATCAGATCTTGAACTGATTCAATGTACTGAAGTCCGGTTCCTTGGCAGTTTTCGCAGTCTCCTCCCCTTCCCCTGCAGGCGCGACATGGCCATCTGGTCTGAGGTATGCCTCGCTCAAGTTTTCTGTATCTGCCGTAGATGAAGATAGGTCTGACGTCGACATCCACCCTGAGTGTCAATGCATCGATGGTGATCATTATGTCAGGGCTCTCTTTGACGAAGGATACCCCTTGCGTCCTGCTGGATATTTCATCTTGTATGGCCTTGACAAAAGACGGCTTGAGCGTTTTTGATCCTTGGGCCCCATGTTTGGTCCTAATTGAGTCCTCACTTTGGATCATGTCCTTTGGGAGGTGGATTCCGAATTGCATCGTCGAATACTGGTAGGGACTAGTTGACTCGACTATCCTGTCCACTATGTTGATTACATCCTCAAAGAGGTTCTCGCAAAGCGGACATAGTTCTGGAATCTCAACTTTCTCAAGCTCGGAGTCCCTGGAATGGGCTTCTGCACGTAGTATTGAGCCTCCTTCGGCGCCTGTTGAGTCTACCCTTCTACCACCAATCCTGTGGAGGCAGTTGTCACACACTCCAATCTTGATCATGTGGGCTATGCCCAAAGGTGCTGGACAGGGAGGGGCATTCCAGTCAATCGACCCGCCTGAGTGGTAGTAGTCGTCACCATCGAACCATTCCTCTTCGGGGGTTGTCTCGTTTTCCAAGACCTCGGTTGGCTCTGCATCTGCAGACCCATAACTAGCACTTGCGAAATGATGCCAGTCATCCTTTTCGGGACCGTTTGGAGACTCTGTATTGGATTCTTCCTCGCTCATACAATCACCGACGGCTCAGCGGGGGGCACCCAGTGAGTCGACGTCATGGCGCGTGAGCAGCCTGATTTGAGGGCTTCGCAAGTAAATTTTCACAGTCTCGATCCTAATTCTTCGGCTGTTTTCCTCAAGTGAGAGAATGAATGTATGCCACTTGAGCACCCAGATGGCCATACTAGCCTGATTGCATACCTGCCCACGACCTCTACATTCGGCTTCTCCAACCTGTATCTCTCGATTTCTTCTTCGAACTCCAGCCTTCGTTGATCGTTTACTTGCCTGGGCTTGCATTTGGCGCACTGGCAGCGCTTCCTTATGCTTAGGTAACCCAGTTTGAAGGAAGCGCCATCCGCAAATCTGAGGATGCAGTCCTCGTCACTCCTTTCTATTGCGGTTAGCGACACATGGTCCTCCATGGCCATTCCAAGGGGCTCGGATTCAAGAGTTTACGTGTTTGATTCGGTATTGCGGGCCAAGGCAATATGCATTGCTATCCCAACCGGCATTAGCATTACCGCGAAGAATACTGAGGATGTCCTTATCCATGGATCGACACCCATCTCTAGGCTCCTCCTCCATATCCACCTTGTCACGAAGATATCGCCTGCTACCATATGGGCCCATGCGGCCGAGGCACCTGCTTTCGTTCCTAGGAGGGAGGCAAGTGCCTCGAGTGGCTGGGACGACATCATGTCACCAAAGAGATCTGAAAGGGCATTCGGGTCTGAAAGGGTAACTGCAAACCAGATCACTATTGGGCCGATGAAGAACCAAGGGCCCTGCATGGCCCTCTCAGTTCTCTCTTCTTCCGGATATACCAGCATCAGAAACCAAAAGGGTCCAATCCAAGCAGTTGATAGGAAGAATGACGCATCATACACATCCATGGTGGTGCCTCGTCAGTTATTTGATTTGATAATTGGCCTTCTGATATCGTCAAACCAAGTTTCTGTGCCGTTCCAATCCGGAACTATTCCCAAATCGGCACATATCATCTTAGCAGAGATTCTACCACTCTCAAAAATAGTTGGAAGTCCGCTTCCTGGGTGCGTTCCACCCCCTACCAGGTATAGGCTCTCAAGCTCCTCGAACTTATTCTGAGGTCTCCTCCAGAGCATCTGGTCGAGACCATGCGCGAGATTGAAGACTGCTCCCTTGTATATGTCTCGAGAGGCCCAGTCATCAGGTGTAACTATGGTCTGGGAAACAATATGTTCCTTGATCCCTGAAAACCCGAGATGTTCCATCTGTTTCAGAATGACGTCCATGTAATCATCCTTTATTTGGTCCCAATCGATTCCATCATGTGAGTTGCTGGCGGGAACGAGTACGTATATCGTCGAATGTCCTTCTGGTGCCATGGTGGGATCTGTAATGCAGGCATTCTGGACATAGATTGACGGGTCTTCCCAAGCTACCTTGTGCTCGGTGACCTCTCTCAGATTCTTCTGGTAATCCTTCGCAGCGTATATCTGATGATGGGGGGTGTCATACAACTTGTCTAAACCTAAGTAGAGCATGTATGTGGAGCATGAATATGACTTCTCATCCAATTTCTTGTTGGACCACTTTTTGCGCAGTTCATCTGGTATCAGGCCTTTCATGCCAGTTGCGAAATCGACATTCATTACGAATCGATCAGCTGAGTATGTCTGCTCATCTGTTCTGGCTCCTACGACTTTCTTCCCTTCGAAAATAAATTCCCTTACTGGTTCGTTAAGTCTGATGTCGACTCCCAGTTCCCTTGCAATTTGGCCCATCTTCTGAGTTATTGTTCCGAGACCGCCCTCGGAGTGGAAAACTCCGTGTTCGTACTCGAGATAGGCAAGAATTGTGAATAGGCTCGGAGCATGGAATGGGCTCATTCCCAGATACTTGGTCTGGAACGACATTGCCAGTTGCATCCTCTCGTCGGGGAATAGTCTGGCAAGATCCGATGAGACGCTCCTCCAAGGCTTCAAGACCCTGGAAACTCTTAGTGCTCTACGACTAAAAAGATCCATTGGACTTTTCCAAGGCGTATTTAGGCAATTCTTGGACAGTCTCAGCTTTTTCCTGTTTTCTTCGATGTATCTCCGGAACCCCTTGGCATTCTTCTCACCACATAGATCGTCTATTTGCGATACCATGTCTTCTAAGTCGGAGGTTGCGTTCAAGCTTCCTCCGGCTCCGAATACTAAACGGTAGTTGGGGTCCAATGGGATTAGCCCCAACTCCTCGCGGGCGTCCATCCCGATTGACTCGAAAATCTCCTCAATAATTTCGGGATAGTGGAAAAAGGTGGGGCCATTGTCGAACTTGTAGCCATCCTTCTCGAAGACCCTGGTCCTTCCTCCAACACCATCGGACTTCTCAAGAATGGTGACTTTTACCCCAGCCTTCGCCAATAGCATGGAGCATGCTAAGCCCCCAGGTCCGGCGCCAACCACAATCACATCAGAATGCTCGCCCATTCAATCACCTAGACCCAGTCCGTCTCTAAATTCAATCAGTGACGGGCCCATTTGGGAAATCAACTTGACCTCTGGATGAGTTCTAATCACCAGTCCATCCATGTACATCAGTGAACGGATAATTGGAAATCCCTCCTCTCCGAAATCTGCCCCTGCTTTCTCCACGGCCTCCCTAACTGTTTTCATCATTACCTCTGTCAAACTCTGCTCTCCGACGCTAAGGTTCTCGAAGTCACGATAAATTTCATGCATTTCCATCTTGAATTTCTCGACATTTGCCGGTTTCGGCCTCCTCTCGGCTAGAGAAATGAGTGCTTCAAAGGCTAGTTCTTTATTGTCTGACGAAAGATGGTAGAAAAAATTGAACAGAGATTCGCTGACTTTTCTTGGAGTGTCACATATGGCCCCGTTGTCGATGAAAACAAAGTTTCCATCTAAATCTAGAATACAGTTACCAGGATGCAGGTCGCCGTGGAATGTCCCAACCCCGAACATGTACGCACCGTGGATTCTGAATAGCTCGAGCAGATCATTCCATTGCAGACTGGATTTTTCTATTCCTTGTTCGAGAGTGTCCCCCGTGACTAGCTCGGAAACCAATACGTGCCTGTTGGATATTTCTGGGTAGTATCTTGGGAATCTCAGCCTTGGCATTGGGAAGTCACTGGAAAGTTCCTCCTTGATTGCCTGGAGTCTGGCGGCGCCATTGATCTCGTTTCTCAAATCAAGCTCTCTGAGCGTGTAGTCTTGGACATGGTCGAGTAGAGCGATTGGGTTTCCCACTCTTCTGAGTTTTGGTGACAACACCATAGCCATCCTTAGCCAACGAGTCATTCTTTTTACGTCTCTCTTGAACTTCTTTTCGTGATCTTCCTTGATGATCTTGACAACTACATCTTCGCCTGATTTCAATTTGGCTCTGTGAACTTGGCCGACTGATGCCGCGGCCATTGGTTCTACATCGAACCATGCTATTCCGTCATGGTAGGAATCTGGTGCCTTTTCCTTGAGTATATCGAAGACATCCTCAGTGGGAATAGTCGATGCCTTGCTGTAAAGAGTCTGTAGCTGTTTACACTTTTCAAGGCTGATTATGTCAGGCCTTAGGGCAAAAATCTGTGAAAGCTTGACTGCCAGAAGGCCCTGTTTCTGAATCCAATCCAGGTTTGCTGGAGATTTCTTGGTAATCTGCCTCATGAAGAGTATGAACTTCAACAGACGCACAATTCTAGGCGGGGACTTGTGAATATAATGTGATGTATATTGCCCGAGGGCTAACTGTTGAAGTTTATTTCGTATTTCACCGACATATTGCTGTCCCCGGTAGTGGTTCTCGTAACGTTAACCCCTGATTCATGGGGGTATCTGGACATCAAGGCACCTTCGATAATACCGTCATCCAACGAGTGGATCGGGAGGCCGTCCGCTCTCTGGGGAGGGTGCTCAACTAGGATGTGGAATTCGGGGTCGATGTCGTAACTGAGCTGTCCCAACCCCGCATATTCCCACCAGTCCATCATCTCGTTTAGAAACTCGATGTTTCCCTCTATGCCCCTCAGTGAGAATGTTAGCTCCTCTCCAACCCTGTGGCCGACCTGCCTTAGGAGTGAGTCTACGTCAATTCCGAAGTCTGACAGCGCCTCAATTCCTCCTGACTCTAGGCTTCTACGAGCATCACTGATTTCCAGACCGGAGGCTAGGAAGGCATCGGGGTTGAATGGAGTGTCGCCTTCTGGCATGTCCTCAGATAGCTGTAGGACTTGTCTGATCTTTTCTAGGAATGAGCCGCTATCTATAGTCAGTTTCAGAGGATCCACTATTCTCTCTTCAGTGAATCTTTTCGAGGCTGTTTCGTATGGTATTGCGTCGTCCCATATAGTATCCAGAAGATTTCCCTGAGATTCTGCGAAGGACTCAGATTCAACGGTTAAGGCGGCATCATTCTTGCCTCTTCCAACAGGATTTGACTCCATGTTTAGGTATTGAACAACCTCTGAGTCGTCTACTAGAGCCCCCTGGGCATCCAAGTCATCAGAATGACGGACCTCTATGGAGTCATGAAGGTCGTTGTAGAATCTTATCGTTCTCCTTTCGAGTTGTGAAAGTACCCTCACCCTAACTCCTCTGGATGCAGCGTCATTTACTGCTTGGAGAGCGCTACTTCGACATAGATGTAGGATTCCAAACTTACCCAATGTGAGAACGATATCGTTCTTTGATTCATTGGATAGTTTCTCTATTCTCTTCATTATGTGTACTCTCTCTTTCAATACAGCGAACTTCGGTTCGTCATCGGTGGAGGGGTCCGTGGACGTCGAGGAGTACTTCGCTCCACTTTTTATGTCGCCAAGACCCTGCTCAATACGGTTGAGTTGTTCCTTTCTGATCTCTATGAGGTGAGTCACGGCATGGTCGAGCGGAGGGCTGGAGAATCTCATTGGCCTGTCTGCGGTAGTTGTTACGAGGCCGATCCTCTGCAGTCTCTCCAGTGAGTTATATGCATCGAGCCTGGTGGTGTCGAGCTCTTTTGCTAGCTCGCTAGCCTTGATGTTAGGGTTCTTGGAAAGGACAGTTAGAGCATTGACTTCCCTCTCGGAGAGGCCTGCATCAGTGAGAATCTGGTTCCAGCTCAAGAAGATCTACCACCATCAGTTATGCTGCTTAGAGAATCAAGAATCTTGGCTACGTGCCTTCTCGGCCTGAATAGCCAATCGTAGACATGATGGATGGTGTTGTCTGGTCCAATTACGAAAGATGATTTTGCTGGAAATGACCCTAGGTGTACTGGTACCTTGAACATTTCAGCGACATTCCTGTCAGGGTCAGACAGAAGGGTGAATGGAAGGTCTAATTCTTCCTTGAACTCCTTGTGCTGCTTTACGGAATCTTGACTGACACCAATAATCTCGACCGGTGGCTCAAGGGAACGGAATAGTTCGTATTGTTCCTTGAATGTCAGACATCCCCTCTTGCAGGTCGGGGAGCCGGCCTTGGCATAGAAGAAAAGCACTTTCCACGATCCCTCAAGGTCGCTGAAATTGAATTCATCTCCATCGCTTGTACTCAATGAGAAATCTGGTGCTTTCTCTCCTATCATTGACGACATAATCTTCTCCTCCGGTTGTGCGGAAAAATACCTATATGTCAAGTATGTGGCCCATTCTCTTACCCTTTGTGGACAGGTAATCTAGGTTCTCTGTTGAGATTCCGGAGATGTGCTCTAGTCTTGAGTCGATTTCAATGCCATTGTCTCGGAGGCCCTTGACCTTCAGCGGATTATTCGTCATCAAGCGTACTCTTTCCACTCCTGCTTCCTTGAGCATCTTGGCGGCTATGTCATACTCTCTTGCATCAGCTGGGAGGCCTAGAGCTAGGTTTGCATCCAGGGTGTCGTAGCCTACATCCTGCAGAGCGTAAGCCTGGATCTTGGAATGCAGGCCGATTCCCCTTCCTTCCTGCCTCAGATAAGCAATAGCTCCGCATCCTTCCTCTTGGATTTTCTTCATTGCCGACTGTAATTGGGGGCCGCAGTCGCACTTCATTGATCCGAACGCATCCCCTGTCAAGCACTCTGAGTGTATTCTCACAAGAGGGGCATTTCCGTTAGATATGTCTCCCGTGTAGAGCAATGCGTGCTCCTTTCCTTCGCTGTCAAGGGTCACTCTGACCCTGAAGTTACCATACTCCGTTGGGAGGTATGCATCTGCTTCAATTTCTATTGGTTCGGCATCTTTCTTGACTTGGATTGTCATGTCTCCCGGTTTGTACAGGAGGTTATGAATGAGTGTTTGGAATATGGCATGCAAGAAAACACCGCCTTATATGCGCACGAACGTAAGACGGGGGCATGTCTGATGCAGGTGCAAGCTCGGTGAGCGTCGTATCACCGAGGGTTCGTAGCCTCAATGACATCGACATGAATGCGTCCGGAGAGTTCGTACTCTACTGGATGACGGCGACCAGGAGGTATCACTACAATGCCGCTCTGGATAGGGCGATTGAGATCAGCCTGGACCTAGGCAAGCCTTTGTTGGTCGTAGAGTGTATATCCACCAGGCATGAGTGGTCCAGCGAAAGAGTTCTGACATTCGTTGTCCAGGGCATGGTGGACAACAAATCCATCTTCGAGCAGAAGGGGATTTCATATGTCCCATGGATTGAGAATCACATCGTCTCTGGCGACGGGATGCTAAGTAAGCTCTCCACAAAGGCATGCGCCGTAGTTATTGATGACTTTCCCACGTACCTTCCTCGCTGGGTAATGGAAAGAGCGAGTCGTACATGCAAAGTCAGTGTAGAGGCAGTGGACTCGAATGGGGTATTGCCCATGGGTTATGCCGATGGAGCCCACAAAACGGCCTATTCATTCAGAAAGCACATGCAGAAAAGTCTACACCGGGCCCTGTCTACTTTCCCTGAAGAAGATTCGATGGAGAATGTCGAGCGGGACATTTCATTCGATATGTCCAGATTCTCGGAAATTGTGGATGAGCTCGATCTAGAGTTCCCTCCCCTGGAGTGGATTTGGAGAGTTGCAGAGGGTGGAAATGTTGGAAGAAAGGCCATGGAGCCACTAGACATAGATCACGAGGTCTTTCCAGTTGACTCTGTCCGTGGTGGTTACTTCAGTGCAATTTCGATACTCGAGAACTTCATTGAAAGAAGGCTTGGGAATTACTCAGAAGGCAGGAATGATGCAGAGAATCCTGCAGTCAGCGGCTTGTCCCCCTGGTTACATTATGGGCATATTTCTTCTTTCAGGGTGGTCAAGGCGGTTCTCGATAAGGAAAATTGGACGTATGACTCAGTCTGCATAGAAGATACTGGCAGGGGGTCAAGATCTGGTTGGTGGGGGCTATCAGAGTCCTCTGAGTCATTCCTCGATCAAATAATCACTTGGAGGGAGTTGGGCTTCAACTTCGCCCACTTCAGGAGAGATCACAACACACTTGATTCGATACCCCGATGGGCAAAAAAGACACTGAATGAACACAGGGATGATGAAAGGACCAGTTACACGTTTGACGAAATAGAGGGAGCCAAGACTGAAGATGAAGTTTGGAACTCCGCGCAAAGACAGCTCCTCAGAACAGGTCACATGCACAACTACCTCAGAATGCTGTGGGGGAAGAGAATACTCGAATGGTCGCCAGATCCAGAGACTGCAGCTGATTGGATGATTAGGATCAATGACAGATGGGCTCTTGATGGAAGGGATCCGAACTCCTATACTGGAATTTTCTGGGTTTTGGGCAGGCACGACAGGGCATGGGGGCCTGAAAGACCGATTTTTGGGAAGGTTCGTTACATGTCATCTGCAAACACGAAGAGGAAGCTGAAGCTAGACGCTTACCTCACGAGATGGGCAGAGGATGCACCTATCCCAAAGAGTCCACCGAGGTGAAAAAATGTACAAGTACACACATGAGACTGTAGTAGATGCAGGCATTGACTCAACCTTTGAGTGGTTTGAGCACGAGGGGTCATTCAGGAGATTGATGCCTCCATGGGAGGTAGCGGAGGAGGTTAGGGCCGATGACTCTCTTGAGGTGGGTTCGCAGAGGGTGTTTCGATTCCCTGCCCCTGGTGCACCTTTTCTGAAGATGACTTGGGTAGCTGAGCACACCGCCTACGACCCCCCACATCACTTCTCGGATACGATGGTCAAGGGACCTTTTTGGTCATGGAATCACGATCACAATCTAGTCGAGTCAGGAGGGAAGACAACTGTTAGGGACGAGGTGACTTATCAGGTTCCATTCGGACCACTAGGGAACCTGGCCGATAGGATCCTCGGAGGCATGCTAGTCAGAGGCAGGATTTCCAAGATGTTCAAAGCGAGAGAGTTGCGATTGCAGAGAGACATGAAGGAGCACTCCAGATTCGCCCATGAGGGCAGGAAAAGGATTCTGGTTGCGGGTTCCTCGGGCCTAATTGGAACACAACTCGTCGCCTTTCTAGATACTGGCGGGCATGATGTCTGGAGATTGGTAAGAAGGCCAGTAAAGGAAGGGGCAAAGGAGTTGTCTTGGGCCCCAGATAAGGGTGTTCTGGAATCCTCTGATTTGGAGGGCTTTGATGTTGTGATTCACCTAGGGGGGGCCGGGATTGGAGATAAGAGATGGAGTAAGAAGAGGAAGCAGTTGATTGTGGATTCAAGACGAGAGTCCACCATGCTCCTCTCAGAAACCCTCAGTAAGCTAGACAAAAAGCCTGAGTCATTCATTGTTGCCAGTGCAATTGGATACTACGGAAACAGGGGAGATGAGGATCTCGATGAGACTAGCGCACCTGGCAGTGGTTTCCTGACGGACACGGTAATCGATTGGGAGTCTTTTACCGATCCTGCAAGGGATGCTGGGATACGGGTGATCAACCTCAGGAACGGAATTGTTCTTTCAGCCACAGGGGGAGCCCTGGGGAGAATGCTTCTACCCTGGAAGATGGGAGGAGGGGGGCCACTCGCTGGAGGTAAGCAATGGATGTCATGGATTTCCTTAGATGACGAGGTGTATGCCATACACCATCTGATGATGACTTCGAGCTGCTCAGGGGCTTACAACATGACTGCTCCCGAGCCAGTGACTCAGCGAGTATTCTCAAAGACACTAGGCAGTGTTCTCCGCCGTCCCGCCATAGCCCCTATTCCTGGATTCACGATGAAGATACTATTCGGAGAACTGGCGGGACCGCTTCTTATCGAAGGCCAGAAAGTACGCCCAAAGAGGCTTCAAGATTCCGGATATGAATTCCTACACAAAGACCTTGAGTCGGCACTCAGAGACTCGCTTGGAATTTGGAGGTAGTCTGGTGCAGGAGACCCTTGCTGAGGTTAGAAATATCTCTGTGACCGGTAGGAAAAATAGGCTCTATGGCGGCATTCTACTAATTTCGGCAGGTTTTGCTGCCAACCTCTACTTCTTTTTCGGGGGGGAGTTGCCAGACTTCTTACCCTATCATCAGCCACTGACGGCTGCAATGGTATTCGGATTCTTCACAGCGGGTTGCCTCGTCCTGCTGGAGTCTACGACGCAAGTATGCGTATATCACGGATTCAGGGGGACGCACGAGTCCTCCTCTGGGGGGAAGAAGCATGCTGATGATTCGGTTGCTGCTGCTTGTAGGAGTAAGAGCTGGGTGATAATTGTTCAATCGGTGGTTTTGGGTGTCTTCTCGACTGCAGTCTCGATTTGGATAATCGCTTAATCGTCATCGGCTTCTTTTGATCGTACTAGTTTGAACTGCGATGGAACATTCCCAACATCGCGGGGGCGATCACCATGCTGGCAATCAGGGATAGTCCGATCATGATAGCGCAGAACAAGCCAAATGTTGAGAAGAAGCCCATTTTTGACTGGTTTATGACCATGAATCCGGCAAAATCTGATACTGCCGAACCAAACAGAGCTATCCCAGACGCCCCTCCAACAACCGCTATCGAACTCATCGAGTCCTTTCCATTGTAGGTCTCCTCTCTGTACCTCTCGACAAGGTGAATCACGTAGTCTATACCGACTCCCAGGGAAATGGCAGCTATTGACACCGTTACCATGTTTAGGCCATATCCGAAGACATCGACTAAGGCGTACAACCAGATTATGACTATGCTGATTGGGGCACTTGTGATCGCTGCAAAGGTGAACGCGTCATTGCCCCATATAACGGATAAGACAAGGGACAGGGCCGCTAGAGGAATTGCGTACTGGATGCCCATTAGGAAGTACGCGAAGGACGATAGGATGGCTGCATTGAGAAGGACTCGCTTGATGAATGAGGGGTCTCTTACCAACTCAATCCTGTCCTTTACTGGCTCCTCCTCCCTGTAACCCCACCACAGAGTAACGAAGCAAAGTACTAGTCCGAGTAGTATCGTTCCCTGGAGATCGTCCTGCATGGAGTCAGCAGCTACGAATCTGATCACAGGCTCGCCAGTGGGTATCGCCCATGTAACAGGGTATTCGTCATCTATGAAGGCGGAGGCGAGGTCCCCTCTAATCCTGAAGTTGCTAGACGATAAGTTCTGGAAGGGGGCCATGTCCCCCTCCAGTTGGGCCAGAGCTGGCTCCACAAGGGCGAACTGCTCTGGGCTGGAGATGCCGAAGCGCATCGAGGTCCTTGGATAAACTGGAGTGTTGCCTGAATTGGTCAGCCATGGGTTGTCGAAATCGAGGTCGCCCTCTACCTGCAGGAACTCGCCGACAATGCTAGTGGAGAGAGCGGGATACCCCCCGCTTGCCGGTATTCCCCTAGTTAGCATGAATCCGTAGAGGAATGTCAGCGATTTGCTATCCTCTGTCGAGGGTATGAAGATGAACTCGAAGTCCCTGTTGGGAATGACTATTGTCTCGCATCCGATGCCTCCATCGGATGATTCGAAATCCCATCCTGCCTCTTCGAAGGGGGTTTGGTTCCATGCCATTGCGGCCCTGAGGTACCACAGCATCTGATCTATAGCAAGTAATTCTACGTCCCCACTTGGGGACCTTGTAAACTGGTCTGGTTCACCCTCGCCATGAGAGTTCATATTCTGTCTCAGTTCATCCATCGCGGACAGTATCATAGGGTTGGAAATATTTCCCTCTATCAGGATATACGCAGGCTCCCCCTCATCACTGAATCTCTCATTTATCAGGCTGACACCGACAGCTAGATCGGATTCCTCCTCGACGAAATCCTCTACTTGGAAATCCCCCTCCAATGAAAGCATCATGGGAACTGCAATTAATGTCACCAGAATAGAAGCAGCGATCACCAGAGGCGAGAATTTTGCCGAGTTAGTTGCTACGGCTGATAGCCATGATTTTGGAACCATGTGGAGGGTGTCTGGTGGCTCCTCGCGTAGCCTGTTTTTTGAGTCTAGCCACATGTCTACGTCCATCCTGGTCAGAGGGACCCATAGTCCTGTCAGGAAGAAGGCACAGAGTACTCCTATGCCAGCCTCTATCCCGAATGACCTGAGAGCGGCTATGTCGGATGAAAGATTGGCGGAGAAGGCTACTATGGTGGTCACGGATGTCAGCATAATCGCAAGGCCCACTTTGCTGATTGAAATTCGGGAGGCCTCTTCCGGGGATTTTCCAGATTTTCTCTCCTCCTTGTACCTGTGGAGGCTGTGGAGGCTATCGTCAATCTCCAGAGCCAGTATCAATATCGGCAGTAGATTTGAGAATTGGGATCTAAAAATGAACTCGAATCCGGTTTTCTGTCCAAAGATGATCGCCCAACCAATTAGCCCGTACATCCAAGCCAAAGAAAGGGTCAGTGCTGTGGATACTATGGCGACGTCGGAGATCCTTCTCAGATTGATCCAAAGCAAGGCCACTACGGCGAATGACATCGTCACCACCAGATAGACGCTAGAGAGGAGTTCCCTGTTTATTTCGACATTTATTGACTCCGCGAACATCAGGGTGACTACGTTGTCATCGCTCTCCCTGAGATCCTCCTCCAGAGAGAGATATAACCACTCAACGGAACAGAGTGGTGCGCCCGTTTCCTCTCTTGATCTGCAGTAATCAACTGTGTACCTCACAGGGTCTGTTTTCAGTGTGAGTCCCTCCAAGTCGTATCCAAATTCTGCTGTGGCGTTCTTCCATGAGAACGTCCAACCGTTGGATTGCATTTCTTCTCTGTCGAAGTTGACGATTAGCCATGCTGCTGATGCAGACCATCTGCCATTGGTCCACAATTCTGATGATATCGAGCCGTCCTCTGCTATTGTGTGCCCGACAGGTCCGATTACTGGGCTCGTTGGGTCGGGTGTAAATGCTCTATCGTTAGAGAGGAATCTGAGGAATGCTCCGTTGCTATTATTGGCCATCCTGTGAGCTGCAAGGTCTATGTGGTCCTGGGTGATGTTCTGATCGTCGAATTCGAGACATTCAAGTTCTCCGCAATCTGTCCAATTTGTTGGGGCTGGATCGGTTGACTCCTCTATGTCAAGAGTTGTGGCCAGCTTGTAGGGGTTGATTCTCGGCTGTGTCAGAGAGGACTCGCCTGACATGAACGATCTGAAATCGGATGCTAGGTCGAGAATCCCGATGGCTGGGTCTCCGGAAATTTCAGAGGCTATTGGGAGATAGAACTGTGAAATTTCATGATCTCGAAGTGTATTGGCGTTTTGATCGATTTCCCTTAGTACGGTGAGATTTAGGATTCCTCCTGCAGGACTGGTGATTCCTGACGACCTTCCGGGGTAGTCTGCGATCATGTCGACGTCCGAGCCACTTTCTCCGAAAAATGACGGGTCCCTGACGAAGACTCCGAATCCCCAAATGTTTCCTGCAGCGGTGAATTCCTCCCTCAGAACGAGATTCGCGTCCAACTCTGGGGATTCCATATCGTATGACTCTATGTCGATTGGTTCGAGAGTAGCAATTATCCCGGGTACCATCATTATCGTGAACAAGACGACGGCGACATGCACCTTCTTCCTGCGGGGGATTAATGATTCGGCAACGCCTGAGAAGTCCCGCACAATCAATTCCCCTGCGAGACCTATATTTCATTGGTTGTGTGGGGCTATAGGCCTGTTTCTCTCAAAGAATTCAACGCTTCTGCTTGTGCGTCCGTGAGTTCGCCTGGTTCGTCGAGTACGAACTCGATGTCCAGTGGGCTGCCCGAATACCCCTGGCCCTGGATTCTACGCCTGTCTCCGATTCTCGTCCCCTTAGGAACGTCGATCTCAATTTTCTTTCCTGCGGGTGTCAGAACCCTGACCTTTCCCCCCAAGAGGAGTGTCGTGATAGGAACGGGTACCTCTTGGATTAGTCTGCCCTCCTCCCACCTCCTACCTTCCTCGGCGTCGAGCCTTAAGGTGATCAGGAGGTCCCCTGGTTCGCCCTGTGGATGTTCATGGCCCATGTCTTTGAGTCTCAGCTGCTGGCCATGAACCGCTCCAGGGGGTACTTTGACGGTTAGCGTGCTTCCCTTGGTCTGCACTCCCTTGCCATTGCATGCAGTGCAGCCCCTAGAGGTGCCAAATGAGGTTCCGTTGCATCTCTCACACCTCCTAAGTCTTCGATGACTGAAGCGGACTTCTGTTCCAGAGTTGGCTTGCTCCAGTGAGATATCAAGTCCTGACTCGATATTCGCACCCTTGGCCGTTTCGGACCGAGACGGCGGTCGCCTGGAAGAAGGGCGCGGGTGTCTTGAGAATCCCTGCTGCGATGATCCGCGGCCGCCCATGAATTGAGAGAAAATGTCTCCCAAATCAACTCCCCCTCCGAATGGGTTGCCGCCGCCGAATGGGTTGCCGCCTCGGAACATTTCCTCCATCCTCTTCCTCTCATCGAACTCCCTCCTAGCCTCTGCTGTGCCAATTTCCTCGTATGCCTTCTGGATTGACTTGAACCTCTCCTCCGCAGCTGCGTCATCTGGATTCCTATCTGGGTGGTACTGCCTCGCTAGCTTCCGGTAGGACCTCTTAATTTCGGCTTCCGTGGAGTCCTTAGAGACGCCTAAAGCTCGGTATGGGTCCTCCGCCATCGGTCACCCTCGGTGGAGTGTACGTCTTCAACCTGCTGAGTTTGTAATCGATGTGATAATGAGATTGGGGGACCTGCGAAGTACATGGCAGTAGGATGGGCCGTATTCAGGAACTACGTTGAGCACGCTAAGGAGATCAAGGGGGACGTCACTGATTACCCCCGATTCTTCCTGATGCCGCACACTGCACACGCCGAGGCAGACGATGACGGGAACAACGTGATTGCACTCGGCGCTGATGAGCACATAGACCACGAGGTCGAGATGGTAATCAGGCTCGGAGACGATCTGGAGCCTGTGGAGATGTGCGTGGGGTGCGACACCACTAACAGGACTAGGCAGACATTGGCCAAGGAGAAGGGGTGGCCATGGCTGGAGGGCAAGGGGTTCGAGGGCTCTGGGGCCCTAGGCACTTGGTCCCCTTGGGACCCTAGGCCGATGGAAATCTGCCTATCCGTCAATGGGGATGTCAGGCAACTGGCCTCAACAGAGTTGATGGTTCACTCATTCGAATCGATAATGAGTCACCTCGAGGAATGGTATGGATTGAGTCCGGGAGACCTCGTATGGACGGGGACTCCGAAGGGTGTCGGCCCCATGAAGGAGGGAGACCTGATCGAGGCCTGGATGAAGAATTCGGATGGGGTGAAAATCAGTTCACTTAACGGCAAATGCGTTATTTAGAATGGCACTATCCGGAAGATATGGACGTAGAGTACGATTTCAGACCAGCATTCACGCTAATGACCGCTAATTTGGGTCCTGGAGAGTCACTCAAGGTCGAGCCTGGGGCCATGGTTGCCCAATCGAGAGGCGTCGACATGAAGACAGGGATGAGTTCCGGTGGCTTGGGAGGATTTCTGAAGAGCATGGCTAAATCTGCGTTTGGAGGGGAGTCTTTCTTCGTCAACACATACACTGCAGGATCCGCTGGTGGATGGGTATCTATGGCGCCAGCAGCCCCTGGTGACATCATGGAATTCGATGTTGCTCCCGGGGAGGAGCTGATGATGCAGGGTGGTTCATTCATGGCCTGCACTCCGAATGTCGACACAGACACGAAGTTCCAAGGGGCAAAGGCCCTGTTCTCTAGGGAGGGGGCGTTCTTCCTGAGGGCCTTCTGCGAGAGTGGCCCTGGCAAGGTATACTACACGTCATACGGAGCGATCAAGGAAGTCGAGGTGGATCAGGAAAACCCAATCGTTGTTGACAACGGGCACGTAGTCGCATTCACGGGTGGACTCAACTACCATTTGTCCAAGGTAGGCGGCCTTGGTTCAGCCTTGCTTGGCGGTGAAGGCGCTGTCTTAGAATTCAACGGAAACGGGAAGGTGTGGATACAGACACGTAACATGCAGTCCCTAGCACAGAGATTGATACCATTCTGGCCACAAAACAGAAGTAACTGAGCATGAGAACCTTGAGGTGCCATATCCCTGAGGCGGTACCATGGAGTCGGGTAGTCGCAGGATTGTGAACACTCGCCTCATCGATCACGATGGGGTTACCAGGGAGGGCAACTTTCTGCTCCACGTCGATGGCTCGTACAGCCAAAGCAATGGCGATGAGGACGTACTGGAGACGATCGACGGAAGCGATCTCCTCATCACCAGGTCCCTACAGAACTGGCACACTCACCTCCCAATGACCCTCAACAGGAGCATGGGAGAGGGACTAGGTCTGATGGAATGGCTGGAGACCAGCATATTCCCCAGTGAGAGGAACCTCACTCCTGAATTGGCGGCCATAGGAGCCAGGGCATCTGTGGCTGAGATGATCGCTGGAGGAACCACGTTCGCTTGCGACATGTACCACTTTCCGGGCTCAATAGCCCCCGTTGTGGCCGACTCTGGGATGAGGGGCATTATCTGTGGCCCTACGACAGACTGGCCCCCGCCCGAGGACGGTGGTAGCGACAGTGGCAAGGCCCTTAGGGAGCTGGACTCGCTGATAAGGGCCGGTCCACTTGGCTCTGGAAGAGTCGAGTATGGAATAGCAACTCACGCCGTCTACACATGCACGGAGGAGGTCTTGAGAAAGGCGAGCGAGATGTCCAGGGAACTGGGAGCTAGGCTGAGCATACACACGTCAGAAACTAGGAGCGAGGTAGCCGAGTGCCACGAAAAGACCGGGATGTACCCAATAGAGTACCTGGACTC
>DAJH01000067.1:0-1071 GCA_002498925.1 Euryarchaeota archaeon UBA173
TGTCATTTGATCGTCGTCGATTATACCCTCGTCTAGTTTTTCTTTCAAGAATTCCTTGGCCTCCATCGTTGTTTGCCTTTCACCCCTGGCCCAAATAGTGGCAAGGAGGTTTGATCGATACTCCTCTTCTACTCCTAATTTCGACAGTAGACCGCGCATTTCGTACTTGTACTCCATGTGCCTACTCCTGTCCAGTCTACGAGCTCTATTTGCTGGCTGATAGGACGAGGTCTTGTTTCTGAACTTCCTCTGTGGCTTCTTTGGGGCTTCTGCAGGCTTTTGCTGTGTTTTCTTCTGTGTTTTTGCCTCTTCTACTGCAATTGAGGCTTTGAGCATACTGTTCTGGATGATTTGTCGTGCCTTCAGACTCTTACCTCCATCTTGCTCTTCGATAATTTTTTCAGATGGAATGAGTTTCTTCTCGTGTACGATCTCTTTGCTAGATCCTTTGCCAAGAATCTGCTCCTGTAAAATGTGCTCATCTCCTTTCTCTTCCGTGATAGTTTGCTGAGTTTCTACAGATTGAAGATTTTCGACGGATGTCTCCTCAGAAACAGGTTTTATGACTTCTTTTTTTGTGATTTCAGCTATGGTTTCCTTTACGGTTGGAACTGGGGCCTCTTCCCTTTTCTTAGCACCGGGGACTGAAGGAGGAGGTGCTATCTGAGTCCTCACCTTGGGTGACTTTATGCTGGATGGACTCCTTGGATTAGACTTCTGAGTAGCTTGTGGAACAGACCCGAAAATATTCTTTGGGGCGGCCTTCTTCCTACGTCTCCTCTGCACTTTCCAATCAATCCTCAAATTGCCGGTTGGACGGACTCTCATAAGAGTTCGTGATTATTATTGCCATACCACTATGGTGTTATCAGTCCTGAGTGAAGGATCGATGGCGCTATCCATAATCTTAGTTTCTATACCGCATTCAAGCATTCTACGACCTAGTTCTGCAATCATTGTACCATTATCGATACAGAATGGCTTCTCTGGCCAATAGCAATGAGCTCCCCTCTCTTCGCACATCGTTTGACTCATTTCTCTAAGTCTCTCATTGCACGCTACACCTCCGCC
>DAJH01000067.1:1470-2789 GCA_002498925.1 Euryarchaeota archaeon UBA173
TGTTCCTGGAGGGACCAACAGACTTGTTCCATAGACAATCCCTCAGAAATCTTCTGAATAGCAGAGGTGAGCATTCCTGAAAAAGCCAGATCCATCCCATGAACCCCATAAGGTAGTGTTACCTCATCGAGTGACTGGGGACCCATATTAGAATGGGTCAAAGCTAGTTGTTCGATCTTCGGGCCCCCCGGGAAGGGAAGTCCCTGAGACCTGGCAAACTTATCCAACATGTTTCCAATACCGATATCCAGTGTTTCACCCAAAACACGGTATCTCCCATCTGCTCTAGCTATTACCTGAGTATTTCCCCCACTAACATATAGTAGAACAGGGTCTATGCAACCGGTCTGATTTCTACCAACTTCTATGTGGGCGACACAGTGATTCACACCTAGAAGTGGCACAGAAAGTCGTGTTGCAAGTGTTCTGGCCACCGAAGCGCCAACACGAAGGCAGGGACCTAGCCCTGGTCCTTGGCTAAATGCCACTGCAACTATGGAGTCCCAAGAAAAATTTTCATTGGTCGAGAGTTTATTGAGTAATATGGATGTTGACTCGGAGTGATGATCAGCAGCTTCACGAGGATGAATGCCCCCCTCTTCGGGTCGGAATAATGACGAAAATGATGGAAAGAGCTCGCCTTCAGTACTAACACTACCAAAAGAGAAAGTATGTGCTGTACTTTCAATGCCTAGGATAATGCCCCCCATGAAGGCTCCCAAGAGCGCGAGTTCTTTCAACTATCGGAACCTGCAGACATCATGAAGACACTCTTGTACAATTGTGGGGAAGTTGCGCATCTCTCGACGGGGGATGATGAATTCCCTCTATCTGGAAATAGAATGTTGGACAGGGAGTCCCTCATTTTTCCTCCTGGGATGGGCATTCTCATTGAGTTCGGAAAGATCCAGAAGATTAGTCCAATGCAAGAGTTAGTTGCAGAGTTTGCACCTTGGTATCCATCGGAGAGCGAAAATAGCGGAACAAGGGTAGTTGATGTCGACGGGAAGTCCGTTGTACCGGGATTCGTAGACAGCCATACACATCTGGTTTGGTCCGGAGACAGGTCAAATGAGTTAGCAATGAGAATATCGGGCAAGTCATACAAGGAAATTGCAAAAATTGGCGGTGGGATAATGAAGACTGTGAATAGTACTCGTAGCGCACCGAAAAAACAACTTGTCGAGAGTGGTCTTAGAAGATTAAATTCAGCATTAAAAAATGGAACTACTTCAATTGAAGCAAAGAGTGGGTATGGTTTGGATTTGGACTCTGAAGTTAAGCTTCTTGAGGCGATTTCTGTAATTGACAGGTCATCT
>DAJH01000018.1 GCA_002498925.1 Euryarchaeota archaeon UBA173
TTCTCGACGGACATAACGCAGGCCGGGTGATGGGCCGCTCTTAGCCGTTTTCACGTTACACATCGTAATTTTGACTACTATTGGGAGAATAAATCGGCACCGAGGACCGGCAAAATGAGGCTGGCATCGCCCTCTACGACCACCTGAGGGGCCTCTGGCCTAACTTTACCCCATGAGATCGCCTCACGAAGTCGAGCCCCCGAGAGGGATCCGTCATACTCTGGTGCTGTTGTAATCGATACAGCAGAGTCAAGCCCCCCTCTGTATTGGTTCCACCAGATAACATGATGCTTGGAAATCCCACCTCCGACCATCAGTGCATGGCTCTCCTTCGCTGGCCAAGTCAAGTCAGACAAAATCTGTTCATCCGCCATCAAATCCACAAAGAACTGGGGATTCTTTTGTCTGTGCATGAATAGCTGTGCGCCGATTGATCCATCAGTAATCCCTGGTATCACCATGGGGATTCTATGCTTTGCAATCCAGTACAGTAACGATGACTCGTCATCTATCCTGTCGCCCAACGCCCAACATAACTCGACCGACCCGAATCCAAGCCATGGATTGTCAGCATCTTTCTCCTTACGTTCTATCTCTATTTCCTCAAGCCACGGGATAACCACATTCTCCAGGATTTCCCCATAGCATTCGTTCGGAACGATCACGTTGCCCAGCCTATTGAGCCCCTCCTCGCCGAGGGCTATGTCATCGAGTTCGAAGTCTCCATGGAAATACTCCTGGTAAGTCCTCGCTATATCGTGGTCAAGCGTCCCGCAAGTAGTAACTACCACATTGAACGACTTTCTTTTCAGGCCCTCCAAGAAGAATCCACGAGTGCCTGTCGCACAGAGACACGCAGGGAATGAAATCCAATTCAGTACCCCCTCATCTCCGACGTTCTCCATCGACTCTCGGAGTATGTCGCGTGCGTTTGCCAATTTCGTCGCTGTGAAACCTCCAGCCCTCGACATCTGATCGATTAAGGAACCAACACTGTCAACCGTTCCGAAATCGTAGTCCTCGACCGGCACATCAAAGTCGTCGCGCGAGTACCCGTCCACGCCACCTCGAATCTCTCATTCCCCTTCAATTGGTCGTACTCTGAAGCTGTATAATTCGATCCCTGATTGACGCAGCCCTCTCAAAATCTAGACGTGCCGCAGCAGCGCGCATCTCCTTTTCCAACTTCTCGACAATCCTCGACACATCATCTCCGCTCTCGATTCGAATATCCTCGGAATCCTCAACCCAATCCGGCTGACTCACATTATCCAATACCGAATCGGACGTATTCCACATCCCGGCTCCCAGAGCGAACTTCTGGGCTAGCCCCTCGAGCCCCTTCTTGCCCGGTGCCTTGCCTACCAGTCTTCTGCCACCACCACTAGCCCTCCCAGCCGCACCAGCTAGAAGATCAGCAACTTCTTGGCCCATCACAGGTAATGGTTTTTGTATGGTTCTGGGGGTTATTCCATGCTCATCGTTATGCCGTTTCTGCCTGCTCCTCCTCTGTGTGGTCTGCCTCATCGCCGCCTCCATTGAGGGAGAAATCGAGTCAGCATAAAGGATGACAACTCCGTTCTCGTTCCTTGATGCCCTGCCTATTGTTTGGAGGAGGGATCTCTCATTCCTGAGGAAGCCCTGTTTATCAGCGTCAAAGATTGCAACTAGTGAAACCTCTGGTATGTCCAAACCCTCTCTGAGGAGGTTTATTCCGACAATGACATCAATATGACCAATTCTGAGCGCCTTGATTATCTCAGTTCTCTCCAAAGTGTCAATCTCAGAGTGTAGGTAATGCGCCTTGATCCCATTCCGTTCGAGATAACCAGCTACTTCCTCAGCGAACTTGATCGTCATCACTGTCACCAGGACTCTCTCGTCCCTCTCCACTCTGGAATTAATCTCAGACATCAGATCCTGTACTTGCCCCTCCACGCCTCTGACAATTATCTTCGGATCGAGAAGTCCCGTTGGCCTAATTTCCATATTTACGACCCCCTCTATTTGCGAAAGTGTGCCCTCTAAGGTTGTCGAACCAACTTTCTTGCTAAGCTGCGGTTCGGACGCACCACCGCCACCCGGTACATGCATAAGCTCGGTCGGCACCTCTTGTTCAGTAATCTCCGCCAGATGTCGTAACTCCCGCTCTCCGGGTGTAGCACTAACGTAGACCATCTGTGGTACAATAGACTGGAATTCGTCAATCCTCAGGGGTCTGTTATCGTATGCGGATGGCAGCCTGAATCCATGGTCGATCAGATTCTTCTTCCTGGAGAAGTCCCCTCCATGCATTCCTCCAACCTGCGGCAAAGTAACATGGCTTTCGTCCATAATCACCAGATATCTTTCGCTGCCACCGTGAAACTTCTCTGCATTGGTAGAGAAGAAATCCAGTAGGCAGTATGCCCGCTCCCCCCTCTTTCGCCTATCGAAGTGTCTGGAATAGTTCTCAACTCCTTTGCAGGAGCCAATCTCAGTCAGCATTTCTAGATCAAATCTAGTCCTTCCCTCTATCCTATGGGCCTCAATGTCCATGCCCTTTGTTTGGAACCAGTCAACCCTGCCGTCCAACTCGTGCTCTATGTCCTGCAGAGCATCATTGAAACTCTCCTCGCTTGTCATATAGAACTCTCTAGGGTGTATCCAAGCCTCCTCGAATTCATCGAGCAACTCCCATGATATCGCCTCACATATCTGTATCTTCTCAATCCCTTCCCAACCGAATATAACTCTCATCGGATCATCCCTGCTTGGCATCCAGATATCCAGAACCTCCCCCCGAAGTCGAATATCGCCACGAGTCATACCACCCGTAGTTCTCCTGTATTGGAGGCCAACAAGCTCCCTTACCACGTCCTGAGGGTCGATCTTCTGACCAACATGCAACCTCATGTGATTCTGCTCGAAGACTTCAGGGGGATTCAGCCCATAAATCGACGAAACGGTCCCGATGGTAATGACGTCAGGTCTGGAGACCAAAGAAGCCACGGTAGAGAAACGCTCCTGCTCAATCCTCTCATTCATCTGCAACTCCTTGTCAATATACAGATCTCTCCCTGGAATGTATGCCTCTGGCTGGTAGTAGTCGTAGTAACTCACGAAGTACTCTACTGCATTTCCTGGAAACAACTCACTCATTTCCTGCCATAACTGTCTGGCCAGCGTCTTGTTGTGGGACAATACTAGGGTCGGAAGCTGCAGCCTCTCGATTATATTCGCCATTGCGAAAGTCTTGCCCGAACCGGTCACACCCAGGAGAACGCACCTTTCCTGCCCCGCCTCTATCTGGTCGACCAGCGAATCAATTGCCTGTTGTTGATCCCCAGCTGGGCCATATTCAGAGCGTAGGACGAACATCACAGCACCTCAGTCAAACATCCCGTCAGACGTTAGCGGATCGACCGCCATAATGGCGGCTAGAAGGACCCACCCTGTAAGCATCGAAACTCGGAACAGAGTGGTTTGGAAGTCCGCCAATCGCTCCCGAGAGAGAATCACTGCTATATTCAGAACGGACATGACTCCTGCTGCAGCAAGAAACCATATCTCATCCATCGGTTCGGAAATGGCGAAGCATGCAAACCAAAGGAGAGTAAGTTGTATCGAGGTTCTGGTTGTTGCCCGCTCACCGAACCTGGAAGGAAATGAATGGATTCCGTTTTCCCTATCGCTCTCAACGTCCATTCTGGCGTAGTTCATATCGAAGGCAGAAATCCACAATGCGACCCCTATCGAGATAAATAGCACCTCGGGATACCAATAGAATTCTGTTGAACCATCATGCATGCCGGTAATTGCAGCCCATCCATGCACATCAGCCGAGACAGCTACCCAAGCAGCTGCCGGTGCAAGCCCCAAGCATAGTCCAAGCCATGAATGGCACAGCCAAGTATAGCGCTTAGTATACGGGTAGATCACGAAAGCCACGACTGGAAGCCATGCCATCATAAGCGCTACTTCGTTAAGTTGCCAAGCCCCGAAAAGAAGCATGCCTAGAAAAATCGCGGACAGCGTCCAAGCCGTTCCAATTGACATTGCTCCTGAAACCAAATGCCGATTCTCAGTTCGAGGATTGGCAGCGTCAATATCCCTGTCTATTATCCGATTCAATGCCATGGCCAGCCCCCGCGCACCCACTGCTGCAATCAGGATCCAAAGAAGATCAATGCCAAACATCGGTGAAGAAAGCTCGTGAACGAACTGGTTGTGAGCTAGAACGTAGCCAATCAGGACGAATGGAAGAGAGAAAAGTGTGTGCTCTACCTTAACGAACTCCAGGATATCCGTGATACCCATCAGAAACCACCCTCTTCCAGCCAGGAGTCAACTCTGCTCAGCACCTCTGGGTCATGCAATGTAACCCCCGGCCATCTGCGAACAGGCAACTTCCCCTCGTTTGACGGAATTGGGGCAGTGGCATCCCATGCAACACGCCTCCTTTCGCCGTCGAAATGGAAATCCCTTCCAACGTCGAATCGACAGAATAGTTGCCAGAGCAGACGCCTCTTCCAGCCTTCCTCGTAAAGGTCTGCATCAGTGTCCGTGATGAAAAGCCACCTCAGGTTCTTCGAGCCTTCCAAATCCCAAATCTCATTGCATATTCTTGCAATCTTCTCCCTCTGCCTCTTTGCACCGAGCTCGTTCACTTCTTCCACACTCTCCTCGGGCTTGGGCCCTCCCTCAATCTCTGTAGTCACCACCAACATGGAAGATCGGAGGAACCTCGCCTGTTCGACCCCGTCTATGCCAGAAGCCGATATTTCTAGTGCCTCAGGGCAACCGGGCGGAGTCGCTGTTCCATGCAGCCTATCCCCGTCTGCTGGCCTGGTAGCATCGATTAGCAGCTTATCATGAACATTCTCCCATGGAGAGGCATGAGCAAGAGAATCGGCCACCATTCCCGGGAGGATAACTAGATCATCGGGAATACTCACCCTGACGTCCAAGACATCGAGAAGACACTCAAGGTCCTTCACTGGATGCTCATCATCGACCGCTATGATCACTTTGAGAAACATCATCTGGCCTGCACCTAGCAGTCCAAGAGCGGTCTTCCTCCCTTGTCTGGGATACCTCTGCTTGGATGAGACTATTGCCAGATTGTGGAAACCAGTCTCAAGTGGCAGGAAAAGATCCACCACATCTCTATGCTGGAATTTCAGAACTGGGAGGAACGCATCTCCAATAGCCTCTCCGAGGTAACCATCTTCCATGGGGGGAACGCCAACAATGGTCATCGGAACCATGGCATTCTTCCTGTGAGTGATGGCCTCCACATGCATTAGTGGATAAAGATCCGGAAGCGAGTAGTGTCCAAAGTGGTCACCGAACGGACCCTCCATTCTCGTTTCACCAGGTATCATGTACCCCTCGATTACCACATCACACTCCGCTGGGACCCAAAGGTCATTCGTCAGACACTTGGTAATCTTCAATCTACCACCTCCCAAAAGACCTGCGAACTCGTACTCTGAAAGATTGTCGGGAAGGGGTGAAATAGCACTGAACATCACTTCCGGTGGCCCTCCAAGGCAAATCGCCACTGGCATCTTCCCAGTCGATGAATCAGCATGCTCAGCTCCGTGTTTGTGCGCCTGCCAGTGAAGCCCGACTTCCTTCGGCCCGAAGACCTGACTCCTGTACATCCCCATATTGTGTACCCCAGTTTCAGGATCCGCAGTGACTACCAGTGGGAGCGTCATGTAGCGACCCCCATCTTCTGGCCACGTCTTCGGTATCGGTAGTCTGGTAACGTCGGGATTCTCCATAACGACCTGTTGACAAGCTCCCCCCCTCGCCTTTCGGGGAGCCATCGATATTCCCTCCATGGCAAGCCCCAGACCGGTCCAAGGGGCCTTCAGAATCCCGCCTATGTCCGGCTTCATGAGCGCCACCATCCTGTTTCCTATCTCATCAGGGGACTCCACACCCAGTGCCAGATTGGTCCTATCCCTCGTTCCGAATAGATTCATCGCGAGGGGGAACTCGCTGATACTGCCATCAGGGAGTCTGGGTTGCTCGAATAGAATCGCCCCTCCTCCTCTCTTAACCAAGCGATCAGCGAAGCAACCAGCTTCGTACTCGACATCGACTGGATCGGCTACCCTGATTAGCTCTCCAGCCCCCTCGAGGGAGTGGATGTAACGCGACAGTTTGCGCCAGCCCATAGCCCTCTGGAGAGCCTCCAAGATGAGAAGGTTTGCTCGCCGCCGTAGGCGGCGTGACCGACGGTTTCATTGGGCAATCCGCACTCGACGTGCCATGAGCGAGGCGGTCACGACATGCGACGTCCTAGTAATAGGGGCTGGACCCGGTGGAGGTAACGCAGCTCTTCAGTCTGCCAGATTGGGACTCAAGACAATACTTATTGAGGATCATGAGGAGATTGGTACGCCGGTTCATTGTGGCGAATGTATCTCTGATATCGCCTGTCAGAACTTGGGACTAAGCCTTCCTGACGAGGTGATTAGCATGAAAGTCAAGGGCATAAGGGTAATTTTCCCCGATGGTACAGAGAAGTGTCTTTCTGAGCATGGTTATGTTCTGGAGAAGCACCTGTTCGAGAGGTGGATAGCCGAGTCTGCTGTGGAGGAGGGCGCAAGGTTGAGCCTCGGACACAAGGTCACTGGGATGACTAAGCAGTACGAGGAAGGGATTTTCTCGGGATGGCTTTGTGAGGGCAAGGGCGACTTGTTTCCAATAAAGACGAAGATAGTCATAGACGCATCAGGAGTCGCGTCGGTAACCTCCAAGATTACTGAACTCAATCCAAGGGGCAAGGTAGTTGCCGGGATGCAATACGAATTAATCGATGTCCCGACAGACGGTTATCTGGATTTCTACATCTGGCCAGAATACGCTGAAAAGGGGTATCTGTGGATGATTCCGAAGTGTGAAGGAAGAGCTAATGTGGGGCTTGTGACAGAGGACAAGCCAAGGACCAAGAAGGCCCTAGACGATTTCATCGAAAATACACACTTCAAGGATTTGGAGCAAGTATTGCCGCCTTGGAAGAAGAAGGGAAACCCTGCGTTCGGAGGCACTATTCCAATTTCAGGTCCTCACGAGAATACTCATGCTGATGGGCTGATGCTTGTGGGAGATGCAGCTGGATTCACCTCACCTCTATTCGAGGGTGGGTCCCACCTGGCACTCAAGTCCGCTGTTTTTGCCGCTGAGACTGCCGCAGCCGCTATCTCCGAGGGAGACCTAAGCGCCTCTAGGCTAGCTGAGTACCCCGCACTTTGGAAGAAAGAGTTCCCTCCCTACGGAAAGATTCTGAAGGGCAAGAACGCACTCTTCGATCTGTCGGATGACGAGATGTCACTGATGGCTAGATGCTTCCCTGACGAGATGTCCGACATGGGTGCCGGTGGAAAGGCAATGGTTGGCTTCAGAATTCTTCTACGCAAGCCGGGATTGTATCTGAAGAAGATAGTCCCAGCTATGTTGGCATTCGGCTACAGTCGGGCCAAATATTATGGTTGGTGAATTATTGCTCTCCCTTCTAGGGCAATTGCTCTTGCTGATCGCCATTTGTGCGTCTCTTCACCACATTATCAGGCCTGAAAAGTCAGCCGACTCATTCGTCCGGATTGTCACTGCTGCTTCCCAATCCTCTCCCTTCCTGTTGCTCGCAGTAGCCTTCATCATCGATGCCGAAAACCTCGATCTCGTAGTTAGGTATGGCGGATCAGAACTCCCCCTGTTGTATCGCATCTCTGCAGTATGGAGTAGCAGGTCAGGGCCACTACTCCTATGGGCAGCAATAATGGGAATAGTCACTTTGAGCATGTCTAGCAAATTACGAGAGACCCCCCTAGAGATCAGGATAATGCACGGATGGACCTCCCTATTGCTAATACTAGCTTCAATGCTAGACCCATTCAAGGCCTCATCAAGCCTGATTGGAGGAGGCCTAAACCCGCTTCTGCAGACCGACCTGATGGTTATCCATCCACCAATAGTTTTCGCCTTCTATTCACTATGCATCGCTACAGCCAGCGTAGCTCTGGCCGGGGTAATGAGGGGCGACGAGCCTCTTGCAATCCATATCTCACAGCTACATTGGGCCAGGGCTGGCTTCCTCGTCGGAACAATCGGGATAGGCCTTGGTGGCCTTTGGGCATACACTGTCCTAGACTGGGGTGGGTATTGGGCATGGGACCCAGTGGAGACCGGCTCTCTTCTCCCCTGGCTCGCACTTCTTATCGTGATGCACGCTAGGGCTAACACGAACAGCCTCGCCACACATTTGTCCCCTGCCGTCGGAATGTTGGCAGGAGCCCTCGCCTTCCATGCAACTCTGGTAACCAGGGCGAATGGCGTCTGGGCCTCAGTTCATGCATTCGTTTCCGATGGGGAGGGCTCCCTTCCGCAGGACCCCTACCTCAGGGTTCTGGAGATTGTAGAACTAGATGCAATTGGAGCGGAGATACTAGGGTACATCTTCTCCATCTTACTCTTCTGCTACTACGCAGTTTCGCACCTAAGGCGTCAACAGGCAGACTCTCTTAGAAAGTCAGGAAGGACAACTCTAGTTGAGTCAAACAGGAACCTGTCTATGATACTAGTAATTTCATTCGTTGCCGTGTCTCTCTGGATCGGCTCAGTAGCCACGTTTCTGGTGGGACTTTCGGCGATAGTCCTCCTAGTAGAGGGAGACGCACAGAAGCCACCAACGCATTGGGTCGCATTGGGAGTCACACTGATGCTTTTCTCGAGCTGGACTTGGAACTCCGAGTGGTATCAGGCCTTCGCAGGGATGATCCCATTCTTCGTCCCATGGATAATGACTGAGGAGGAAGATGGCCAGTCGTGGGCAATTTTCAACAGCATTTCCTCGCGCACGCGCGCGGCAAAGAGCTTCCCATGGTACGGAGGATCTGCATTCCTGCTGCTGACTTGGATGATTCTAACTGTTGAGATCGATGGCACTAGCCTAGAGGCGCACGAGTTCTACGGCGCACCCATCATCGGACTCCTCGCCCTCTCCCTGGCCACATACTCGTGGGGCAATTCCGTAGACACGAGGACCGGCAATACACTTCTCGTGTTAGCGATACTTCTCTCATTGGCCTTTGCATACTTTGCAGACATGTTCAGCCTACCCGGCGACCCTCATCTGCCCATAACATCCTTCGCAACTAGGGGAGCCCTCTCCATCTTCCTGATTACCCTCCTAGCGTTCTCCTTACCACCTGTGGCAAGGCAGGCATGGAAAACCGGCTCATCTGCTTACAAATCCCTCTCGAAAGCAGACAGAAGGAAACTGCCTCCCGCACGCATCAGATTGCTAGCGAGTCATCTGGCCCACCTTGGAATTCTATTGCTCCTAGTCGGCCATGTGATGACCACAACACTTGTTGATCGATCGGACCCTTCTCACTTGGTCACACTCGTGAAAGACGAACCGGTGAAGCATGGGGAATATGACTACACTCTGGTAGAAACCGTAGCTATCGACAATCGAGATGAGGATTTCAGATTCGACGTCGGCGATGCATATCTTGGAGTTGTGGTTGAGATGAGAAAGGATGGAGAATTGGTAGACACACTTGAGCCAGGTATTCTCAGATTCGGAGTCATGGGTAGGTCCGAAGTAGACAGGCATGTTGGCCTGTTCGGAGACACAATCCTCATCCTCGACGGATTCCAAGTTCAGGACCTGATGCCCTCGATTTTTCTGAATGAGACTGGTGACATCGACAGGATACGCGTGACTGTTCACGAACTCCAGGGAAGCCACCTCGTTTGGGGAGGATGGGTAATCACCATTCTTGCGACTGGTCTAGCCTTTTTATCGAGTGAACGAAGTCAATTGGAAGAGGAGTAATCGAACCTAGCTCGACGGTAGTGCCACCGTTTGTATGAAAAAGGGGAAGCGGGTCGGCCGGACGCCTAGGAGGCCCATTCATGGATAGCGGTGCAATAGTCCACATTGACTACGACCTTTACGAAGGTGAAGCTGAGAGGCTGATCGAGACCACCCGAGAGGAGGTCGCCAAGGAGCATGAAATGCATGAAGAAGGCCGAACATACGAGCCTCTCGTCACAGTAATTGGAGACGGTAGGCTCATCGCCGGGTTCGAATCATCATTGACCGAGGCAGAGGCTGACAAGGACTACGAAGTAGACATCGAGCCTGCAGATGCATATGGCGAGAGGGACGCCAGTCTAGTCGAGACAATAGGGCAGAACGTCTTGATGAGGAGCGTCCGTGATCCAAATATGCTGGCAATAGGTGCACCAGTGGAAATTGGAGGAAGGCAAGGAATACTGCAATTCCTTAGCGCGGGTCGTGCTAGAATCGACTACAACCACCCCCTGGCAGGGTCAACTCTTCGTTACAAGTACAGGATAGTGAAGGTAGTGGAAGATCGCAAGGAGAAGGTCGAGACATTACTCAATATGAACACTGGACGCGATGACTTCGAAATCGAATTCAAGAAGGATGACCTCACAGTAACCCTTCCGGACACAATAGCCTACGACCAGAATTGGTCATACGCTAAGTTCAGCCTCGTGAGGACACTCAGAGACCACATCGGTGTCGGCACCATTGTGTTCCGCGAAGTGCATGAGCCCCGGGCAATAGAAGAAGAAGAGTGATTCGTAGGGTTCTTCCCCAGTAGCCACCACGAACGGCTCGCCTCAATGACGACGAAGGTGAACTGAGCCAACGGCACTGACGTTCCCTATGAGTACCGAGAGGCACCATTTCATACGTGCATTCAAGTCACGCAGTGTTCTCGGGCAATTTGATGGCAAGGCCAACCGTTGGGCTCTCGTTAGTCGCGATGATGCTGCTTTCGATTCTTTCTAGCGGATGCATGGGACTCGCAATCCAAAGGGAAGTAATGGAGGATCTCAGGGAAGACTACGAAATCGACAATATTCCCGTCGACCCCACAGGGTGGGAGCACAAGTTCTCCCAGAATGAGTGTGTCCTTCCCGGAGGAGATGAGGATGCGCAGGAGGTTGACTGCTATGCGAATGTCACCACCATCCACGTCGATCAAACGGTCTCCAAGATGTCATTGGACCTTTCAGTGACCTTCGAGTGGTCAGCAACGATCGGCCAGTACCTAGGTAACAACACCGATGAAATCCGTTTTGTCGAGATTACACTGCGTAAGCCAAACCAAGAAGTCTGCTGGAGCTATTTGTCTACAAGTACCGTTTCTCTGGAAGAGGAGTGGGATAGCGAGAACGACTGCGCGTCCGGAACCGGGTCCAACGTCTCAGGCTTCGGCGAGGGTGAATGGAAGCTAGAGGTAAGAGCACGTGGATATGCATTCGCCGCGCCAATAGACACGCTCTCGTTCCAAGATGAATTCAGAGTCTCCCTGTGGGTCACGAAACCATGCGTCTACTTCCCGGAAATACATGATTATCCCGATTGCACGCCCCTCTCCGATCTGGACTGAGCCAATTTATCCCACCTCGGTCCATGCGTAGCGCTTATGAGGAGCCGGCAGGTCGCCGCGACGCTGAGGAATCATTGTGGATGACAGTCTGAGCCCCCTAGTCCCTCTGGACATGTATGAGTTGCATGCCGTTCACATAGGAACCAACCAGAAGTCTGCAGACATGAAGCGCTTCTTGGACAGTTTCAGACAGGACAGCAGTGGGCTACATCACATTGACATCCGTCAGACAGATGAACGCATCAGGACAGTCGCAAAATTCCTATCTAACTACGACCCTAGCCGAATATTAGTTGTCAGCGCAAGGCAGTACGGACAGAGGCCCGCGCGCAAGTTCGCCGAGGCGATTGGAGCGAAGAGAATAGTTGGCAGGTTCATTCCAGGTACACTAACGAATCCAAGACTGAGGACCTACATCGAACCTGAGGTAATTCTAGTCACTGATCCAGCTGCAGACTCCCAGGCACTTTCCGAGGCAGTCAGCTCGGGAATGCCCGTCGTCGGTATCTGCGACGCCAACAATAAGTTGCGAAACGTCGATCTCGTCCTTCCAGCAAACAACAAGGGAAGGAGATCCCTGGCACTAATTTACTGGCTTCTGTCCAGAGAGACACTGAAGATTCGTGACTCAATCACCGACGCTGATTGGGAGAGGTCCCAGAATGTCGATGATTGGGAATCCTCATTCTAGGACATTACCCGCCTTCGTTGGGTGCACTGTGATAACTAGGAGTTACTGCCCATGCACGTGAACGTCGAACAGGTTCCACTATTCCTGGCTCCCATGGCAGGCGTCACCGACTTGGCCTACCGCCTGCTCGCTAGGGAGTGCGGCGCGGATGTAACGGTCACAGAATTCACCGCTGCGTCCGGATTGACACGTAGGAATACGTACTCGTGGCTCAAGGTCGAGACAGACCCACGGGAAGACCCCTTCATTCCGCAGATTTTTGGTGGAGATATCGGAGAGATGGCAAAAACCGTGGAAATGCTACATGATAGGGCCGATGTAATCGATATCAACTTCGGGTGTCCCGCACCCAAGGTCTGCAGAAATGATGCGGGTGCCGCCCTTCTCAGGGATCCAGACAGAGTCGTCTCCATGGTCAGAGCATGTATTGGCGTGTCAGATGTGCCTATTACGGTAAAGATGAGGTTGGGAACTGGCAGTGGAGATAATACCGCTTTGGAGATATCACAGAGACTCGAGGAGGAAGGCGTTGAGAGGATATGTGTTCATGGCAGGACCCTAAGGCAGAGGTACTCCGGGATAGCAGATTGGGAAGAAATACGTCAGATTTCAGAATCTGTCGACATTCCAGTCGTTGCAAACGGGGATGTCGTAGATGCAAACTCAGCTAACTCTTGCCTGGAGTCCACGGGTGCATCTGGGATAATGATCGGCAGGGGTGCAATAGGAAACCCAACAATCTTTCACGAGATAAAAAGGGACCTCGGTTGGTCACATTCCAAACCTCCCTGGGGCCACGAAGATAAGTCGATGGCCAGAAAGTGGTGCTGGGATCGGTACTTGGAACTAAGTGACGAAGTCTACGGCCCCAACGGAGGTAAGAATCTCAAGAGGCATGCAGTATCATTCACAAAGGGACTTCACGGGGCTTCTGCAATGAGGGTCAGACTACATTCTATCCAAGACAACAAGGAACTCGGACTTGAAGTTAGTCGGTATCTTGACGATCTAGCTCAGACGGCGACAGTAGCCTAGTTACCTAGCGCCTCATCGAGCCGCAGTGCTACGGTCCGTAATCTCCTGAGTGTTCTTTCCGTATTCCTCATTACCCTCTCGGAAACTGCAGCTCCATCCTTGCCTGCAAGTCTGAAACCATACGGCATCCTACCTCCGAGAGTGTTCAGCAATACTTTCTGCGCGTCGAGAGAGACGGGTTCCAGTATCGACTGCACATTCTCGATGTTCAACGTCTTCTTTTTCAATCCGTTCAGTAATTTCTTCGACACGCCTTCGTCAATCCTGCCAAGACCGCCCCTAGTCATCAGCCAATCCACCCCTCGAGCATCATGCTGCCTCATGATTCCTAGATAGACGTCCTGGGCAATCCTATCCATCATGGGGACTCTTTCAACAATTCCCGCGGACCTCATCCTCTCTGTTGCCCTGCCCACCCTGGACCTTGTCTCTCCCACTTTCTCGGAAAGCGCTAGGATGGTGATTGCAGAAGATCCATTCGCCAACTCTTCAAGCACCATTCGCGCTATCCTATCATCAGATCTAGCCCGGTCCCCTGATAGGCCTAGGTCATTGACGAGAGCATCTAAGCTGTCAACCCCATCCACACTCGCACGAGGCTCGGCAATAGTTACCCTGAATTCCGGGGACTCTTCCTCCACCGCTATGGCCATCCTCTCTTCAGAATCAACTACATATTCTTCAAACTCAGTCATCCTAAGCTTCAGTATCGCTTTAGCCTCGGCAGACATAATTTCTACAGCAGCAGAGATGGAACCCCCTCTGAGTACGTGAACATGCCATCTACCATCTGTCTCCGCTGAAACTAGTCCGGATTCCCTTAGCTTCACTAATTGATGATGGACGCCGGTTTGAGACAAACCAGAGGTCTCACCGAGAGATTTCGCATCCCATCCAGCCAATGGCTCCGAGAGAAGCGCCCCCCTCATTAGTCTGTGAAGCGCACCCTGGGCCTCATCTAGCGTCCCAGACTCACTCTTCCTGCGAACTAGGCCCATTGAATCTAGGAGCCAAGACAGCAGAATATCCGGGTCCCTGCTTCCTGTGGGCATCGGTAGCTCCACCAGTCTAATTCTGAACACGAGCCGACCCCGGGAGAAGGGGTTCAAGAGAATTCGCTGCGATGAGTACCTTTCCGCCCCATTACGGGCCTAATTCGAAGTAGCGACTAGCACTCGACCCTGATATCTAGCCAGGGGTAGTCAACACTCGATCCGCTTAGTCCACTAAGGTGAGGTGCCAGTGATAGTCCGCTTTGATTGAGAATCCCTCTGTCCCTGAGTACAGAGATCGCGGAGTGAACAGAAGCCCTTGATCTTCCAAGATCCCGAGCCAGTTGCGCCTGGGAACCAGGAATATCCGACTTTGTAAGTCTAGAAACTACCACTCTCTGAACTTCCGATAGTCCAACGGGCATCATGGCCGCTGCTCTTCTGTCGTCCTCCACTCCAGTGCCTTCCAGTATCTCTATCTGGGCGGGTGCTCCTGCGTAGTAGCAAGTCCTGCCGTTAACGGGGACCACTGTAACTGTCCCCTCTCTGGAAAGAATGTTCAGGTGATGCCGAAGAGTCCCATTGGCAGCTTCGAGACTCCTCTGTAACTCCCTGAAGTGAATTCCGGGCGACCTCTCGAGCGTATTGAGGATCCTCCTTCTCAGTGGGTGTTCCCAATCCCTCTCCCTGGGGGCGATGAGAGTACCTTGTGCGGCCGGCACGAAGAATGGAGAAACAGCACCTAGTCCCAGCACTGCACCAGCCATCGCGCCAATCGAATCAACGAACCAAGGATGGGATTTTCTCCACTGCTCAATCAGAGCCATACTTCTGTTAGTCTACCTAGGGGGCTTTAATGATGCGTCTACAAGCTCACTAAATGCTCGTTACACAAACGTATCACTTAGGCCCGACAATACGGCCCTGGTGTATCTTCATGTAGGCTACAAGCGGTCCAAGCAACCTGCCTGCCATCCTGCCATGCTCTGTGAGGCTATACTTCACCCTAACAGGAGGCCCTTCCTCAACAACCCTCTGAACGAGGCCATGCTCCACGCAAGTCGTAAGCTTATCCGAGAGAGTCCTGCTGCTGATGCCCCTGAGCAAACCCCTCATCTCATTGAACCTCCTGTCCCCAGCAATGTAGAGAGTTGCTAGGATCTCCGTGGTCCATCTTGAGCTGAATACCGAGAATGCGTCAACGGCAGCATCTACCTCCCAGCCGACATCAAACACCTCGTCATTGTATTTCCCGAAAATCCTCCTGATGTCGCTTCCTTCAACCATGACATCGTCAATCGAGCGCTGTACCTTGTTCACGTCAGTCTTAGTCAATTTCAGAGTGGGGTGCGAAGTCATGTGAAACAGGTTGGCCACAAGGTATCTAGTGTATAAAATGCACCTACGTGTAATCACCATAACCTATCCAATCATATATGCCAGCTCGGTGGGTTAGTGTGAATACTGCACTAAGTATGAGGAGGAAACCAAATGGACAGATTACTGAAGAACTGGATAGACGAGACAATTGATAACAGCGAAATGCCGATGGAAGTAAAGATCTCTAGAATCAGAATAAGGGATTACATCTACGCGCTAATCGCAAATTACAGAGCGCCCGCATGGTCACAGTCCCCAACCAGGGCAATGTGATTCGGAGACTTATTCGCCCACGTAGTCTGGCTTGCGCCCCTCGATTAGAGCGGATAGCCCTTCAAGAGCGTCGGTCGTTCCAAAAATAGACTCCAGACTCTGCAGTTCTCTTGACAGCCCTGCATCCAAGTCATCACCCGTCTTGATCGCTTCGTCGAGAAGCGAACCTGCCATACGAACAGCTACGGGGGCCCCTCGTGATAGCAGCTTGAGCTGCCTTCCAACGACTTTGTCAGTGGCGTCAAAGCCATCAGGACAGACCCCAGAGGATATTGAATCCATATTGTGGTCTGAGTAGAATGAGGAAGCAAAGGCAACAACTGGATTCGACTCATCAGAAGCCATTCCGGGATATTTGTTATCTGGCTTCTCTCCAACTAGGGACATAATGGTGGAATCTACTTCGGAGGGATCCACTAGGTGAGTTACGAGACCCAGCGCTCTAGCAGTCACAGCATCGAGGAAATTACCAGCTAGAACAGAATACCTAGCACACTCTATTCCACAAATCCTCGTCGTCCTCTGAGTACCACCAAGCCCTGGATAAATTCCAATACCGGTCTCAGGGAAGCGGAATTGGGTTCTCTTGGTGCCTATTCTGTAATCGCAGGCCAGAGCCAACTCAAGCCCCCCTCCCAGTGCGAGCCCAGTAGTCAGGGCGATAGTGGTCTTCTCGCTCCTCTCGAGCTTGTCGAGTACTTCATGCCCCTTTGCCGTGAAGTCATAAATTTCATTGAAAGAGTCAGCTCTCAGCTTGTCCACAAAGAACTTCACATCAGCACCAGCAACGAATGCCTTACCCGCTCCCTCCAGAACTATCGTAGAAACACCCTCCATTGAATTCAGCTTGTCCAGACATTCTCCCAGTTGATTGACCAATGTAACGTTCAGGGCATTCATTGCCTCTGGCCTATTCAACCGAACCGTTGCTATTCCGTTGGAAACATCAACATCAACATACGAGAACTCGAATGCACTGTCCTTCTCCTTGAACCACATCGGCAACTCTAGATCAGCAAGCTCGGAATAAGTAGAGGCCATTCCAACAGCCTCCTCTATCCCGATCCTATTGGCTATCTCAAATGGGCCAATGCCCCATCTAAGACCCACTTTGGCACCCCTGTCGACATCTTCCATGGAGCATATGTCCTCTTCGACTATTTGTGCTGCAACCGAGAAAACCTGACCTAGGAGGCGCTCGCGGATTATCGCGGAGGAAGCGTCATTGCATTCCTCCACTGCACCTATCTCCCACATCGCACCGGATTCCACCAATGATCGAAGATTCTCGGCCCCCCTGAATCTCTCCACCCCTAGTTGTTCGGATAGGTAGTCAGTGGAGTGCAGCGCGATCGGCGGCCCCGTGAGATTCATCAGCGCGAAGGGGCCCATGCCTATTCTGAATGCAGAACGCGCAACAGCATCAATCTGGGCAGTTGTCCCGACCCCCTCCTCTAGAAGAAGGCAGGCCTCGTTGAGCCAGGGGACAAAGAACCGATTAACGACGAAACCAGGCCGGTCCTTGCAGATAATCACAACCTTCCCCATAGTCTTGCAATACTGCTCTACCGCTCTCAAGGAATCGGGAGATGTAGTCTCAGCAGGAATGATCTCAATCAGCCTGTTCTTAGCTGGATGGTAGAAGAAGTGCAGACCAACAAACCGGTCAGGACGACCAGTGGCCAAGGCTAGCTCGTTCACTGAGAGTGACGAAGTGTTGCTGGCTAGTACCGTATGGCTATCACAGACTTCATCCAGCTTAGAGAAAACCGCTGTTTTGACGTCGAAGTCCTCGAAAACTGCTTCGATGACTAAGTCCGTTCCAGGGTCTACATTCTCTGTTCCAATGACCCCTGTAATCCTGCTCTTGATGCCCTCAACCTTCTCTGGCCTGAATATCCTACGTTCCACAGCCTCCGAGAGGAACTCCGAGACGATCTCTTGCCCCCTCTTGACCCACTTCTCCTCACGGTCCACCATCTGGACCTCGAAATCCTCTTGCGCACTCTTCTGCGCAATTCCAGAGCCCATGTTTCCCGCACCGATTACTGCCACTTTCTCTATGGGGCGCATGCACCGCCCACCAGTGTTCAATCCATGAATGCAGCGGAAGAATGGAAGCCATCACCATCAGCAACATATTCAGTCACCTCCCCCATCGCGAGTTATGACGAGACGTAGCTTTGCGGTGGGCCTTGTTCTAATTTTCCTGCTTTCCTCAACTTCTCAGGTGGTTTTCGCTAATTCAAACGGAAAAATCGGCAGCTCATCCAGCGGATGCAGCTGTCATTCCAACTCTTCCCCGATATCCCCTTCCCTCAGCGGCTTACCATGGGGGGCCGGAGGGTATACTCCAGGCTCCACATACTCGCTCGTATGGGACGGGGGGCCTCACATCTCTGGGGACGGAGGCTTCAACCTGCTAGCGAGTGCCGGTGGCTGGTCAAATCTCGGTACAGACGTCCAGTTGGTGAGTGGCGAACTGACTCATAGCAGCGACGCCTCACGATCCTGGACCGCAGACTGGACGGCTCCTTCTGCTGGAACTGGGGATGTAGACTTCGACCTAGCTGTCCTATACGCCAACGGAAACAGCCAGAATTCAGGCGACAGTTGGGGGACAGGGACATGGACCCTTTCTGAGGCAGGGCCGACCAACAACCCCCCTTCTGCCTCCAATGTTTACTACGTCCCCAGTAATCCAACCAAAGCCACGGGCCTGGGCGTCTCTTACACTTACGACGATGCAGATGGCGATTCGGAGCAGGGCACTACTATCAGGTGGTATCGAGACGGACTGCGCGTCTCACAAATCGATGACCAGACCGACGTCCCCAACAGTTGGATAGCAAGGGGTCAGAGTTGGAGAGTCGAAGTCACTCCGAGCGACGGGGATGACGAGGGCGACACCGTCTCATTGAATCCCATAACAATCGGAAACACGATTCCGATTGCAAGGAATCTTGCTATTTCACCAGACGCCCCCCTGGATATAGACGACCTCACCCTTGACTGGGAGTATTACGATCTAGATGGAAACCCCCAAGACACTCAGCAGACAACCATTCACTGGTTCTTGGACGGCTCAAGGGTCACTGAGTTGGATGGAGAGGCGTCCGTATCCAGCATCATGATCAGGTCCGATGATGAGTGGGAGGTAGCAATTACTCCCCATGACGGTACCGACTTCGGTGATACCATCACAAGTGGGAAGATAATAATCGGCTCATCCAACAACCAGCCCACTGTAAATGGCTACGTCAACCCGCCCGGCAATGCCGTGACTTCCGACGCTTTACAGCTCTCATACTCCTCTTTCGACTCCGACGGGGACATAATACAAGACGTCGAGATCAGATGGTACAGGGATGGAGTCAGGGTATCTGCGTTCAATGACGAGCAGACGGTCGATCCCTCTTTCACCTCCAAGGGCGAAACTTGGTACTCTAAAGTCAGGGTTTTCGATGGCCTGGTCTGGTCCGAGTGGTTCGAGACGGGCTCAGTATTGATTGGGAATACGCCACCCGTGGTCACATCGATAACGATGCTGCCGGATGGCCCACTTACCACTTCCACGGAACTTTCCGTAGTTTGGGAGCAGACCGATATCGACGGCGACCAGGAATCGGGCAGCCAAATCAGATGGTGGGTTGACGGCGAGTGGGTCAGGGACTACGATGACATGACAAGTATCCCGTCCTCCCTGACTATTCGAGATCAGCATTGGTCGGTACAGGTGCTACCCGGGGATGGGGAGTCATTGGGCTCATCGATGAAGACCACCTCAAGATCGATAGACAACGCACCTCCCTCCGCCCCAGAAGTCTCTCTCGAGAACACGCCCATTGGGAACATGATGGAAAATCCTGACTCCCTGTCAGACATGATTGCCACCTCCATCTCCAACGATCCGGATGGGGAACCTATCTCTTACACATACAAGTGGTCCAGGAACGGATTCCATGTGCCCGACCTTGATGGGCAGTCAGTTGTGGACCAGTCCCGTCTAGAGCCAGGCTCAACGTGGGGTGTCGAGGTTACCGCTAGCGACCCCTGGGGCCTAGAGTCTTCATCATTCACCGAGGTCGTGATTGCAAACGTCGCACCAACCGCGTCTTGGGAATCGGAAACCTCGCCACCCACCCCGGGTGCCATGGCGACCTTCGATGCATCCTCCTCGGGCGACCCGGATGGAAGCATCTCCTCCTACATCTGGATAATCAATGGCGTTGGCCTAACCGGTGAAACGGTCGACGTCCTTCTCCCATCAGGGGTCCATTCCGTATCACTCACCGTAATTGACGACATGGGCATGTCCGACACCATTTCTAATCAGATCACATATGGCGACGTAATCACCGTGCAGTCCCTGGAGGCCACTGTCTCAGGGGCCACGGTAACACTTTCGTGGACCGACGACGCTTCCCAAGAGTACAGAATATACAGGTCCACCAGCCCAATAACAACCGTGGTCGGACTCACCTCCATGGATGAGGCACCAGGCTGGGGGGAACTAACCCCCGTCCAGATGAACCCGGAGGGGGCTACTTCGATGAAGACATGGAGCGAGCAGGCTCCGGTCGCCTCTACATTGTATTACGTAGTAACAACCGTAGTCGATGGGAATGAGGTGGTCTGGGTATTGGATGGCCAGAACCATGTCAGCGTCGATGCAAGCACGGCCGGAGAGTCAGCCGAGGAGTCAGGGGGCTCCTCTGACATCTTGCCCCTAGTACTGACTGCCATGCTATTCGTACTGGGCGCTTCCGCCATAGGAATCGCCATGGCCGAGAGGAAGCGGAGGGGGTTCTGAGATGTCTAGGACACTTGTAATCGCCTCTGTGGTGGCGTTATTGATGCTATCCAGCTCTAGCGTGGCCAACCCCGGGGGGAACGGGGACGCCGACAGGGACTACACCTGTGGAGGCTCATGTCACGGGGACCCATCGATGAGCCTCCCATCGGATGGAACCATCTCAATCTCGCAGGATGGAGACGTTTTCGCAGGGCACGCAGTGGCCGTACACGTCAATGTGGCCGGAATGTCCCTTTCCGATAACAGGCTGCTCGGGACATTCATACTGGGCTCCATTGATGGAAACGACGACCACCCAGAGGATCACGGATGGCATGTGATTCAGGACCCCAACGGAGGCTCCTCGAACTATGTCGAGACGGTGGTCCCGTCAAGCGGCTCGGTCACGCTGACTTGGGTCCTTCTTGCACCTGAGGAAGCAGGCGTCCACAACCTGTTCTCACAGATCCACCATGGGTCAGAGCCGAATTATGACGGGATGGCTTACACCGGCGTATCAAGGGGATACTCGATCGACGTTTCACCGGTACCCGAAGGTCTCCCTGGACTGTCTCCAGACTGGACTGCCCCAGCCTACAGGGCGAGTGGAAACGGAGACCCCCTTGAAATCCACACCGTCAACTCCACCTCTCTTTCCGTACAGTGGATGCTTGAGGGCGAGTGGTCACCCAATGACGCAGTTGTAAGCTCCAACTGCGAAGACTCGGAAGTTTGCAACGAGTGGCAAGCGGAAATCCCCGCCACCATGGGAGATACCCGCATACAGTACCAAATCACCGTCCTAAACGGATCCTTCTCGATGGAACTGCCATGGCTCACCATGGGTACCGGACCTGTTCCTTTCGAGGGAGACATATGGGACGCAAGAGTCCAGTCATTCGCCTTCGCCTTCCTGATCCTCTCATTCATCGTATCTATCCAGATCAGGCTCTCGCCCTGGGATGGCAAGGATGATCTCGATCATACTCAAGAGGTGGTGGAATCAGAGCCAGAAATACCGCCCCCCCCTCCTGGTATGGAAGAAGAGCCCCAAAACGATGACGAGGAGTACTGGTCTAGGCTAGTTCCCTCGGAGGAAAACCCCGGATGGCTCTGGGACTCTGTAGAGGAAGAGTGGGTGGCTGACCCTAATTTCCAGGGGGGTGAGCAGTGATGTTCGGGGCTGATACGTTCCACACGGCCATGGCTGAGATTGTCGTAGGTACCATGGTGCTGGCGACGGTCTGTGCCGTCGGCTGCGCATCGATACGCTACATACCGGTCCCTGCTGACAAGAGGGAGTCCCTGATGGTGACGATGGACAAGGCCTCCATGGCAGGCGCCAGCATGGCCCTCCTCTTCATGCCTATCGCGATAATGAGCGGCAACTTCGCTGCAGAAAACACGGTTGGGAACGATCTTCTCTACAACAAGTTCGTCTACAGCGGACTCGCTCTCGGATTCTGGGCGGCTTTCGTGGTTGGAAGGGTCCGGATGGGGCCCGGACTCTGGGAAGTCAGGCCTCTGGGAATACTCCAGTCCTCCACAGCAGTCATGGCGTTCCTGATGACTACGATGGCATCCTCCATCGGCGGCAAGCTCGTCAGAGGGGAGTCCCTGTTCGACGTACTGCCAATATGGTTCCCATCGGATAGCGCAGTGGTACTGCCGATCTGGGCTTCCGCGGCACTCCTAGTGGTCGGCATGGCCGCCTTGTTCGTGGTGTTCAGGATGTCCCCCCGTACCGAGCGTATACAGCTAGAATAGTACGCTAACCTATTGTGCCTCCTTCCTTAGCGAAATCACATGTCGGGCTGTCTTGATAACTTTCCCAACGAGCTAGAGCCGACCCTCCCGTGCCTTTCTGACTCCTTGTCCGCTGGACCGGCCTCGGGTCTGCTAATACTCGCCATTGGAATCCCGTTGATAGGGGTCGTCAAGGCATACCTGAGGAAGCTGCTAGACAACGTCGACTTCGACGAGGGCCTCGAGAATTTCCTGTACAGAATCTCGGGAGTCGCCCTCTGGGCGATCGTGATACTGACTGCCGCCGATGAGTTCGGGATCAACGTGACGGGCTTGGTGGTCGGCCTTGGGTTCATCGGGCTCGCCGTCGCCTTCGCCGCCCAGGATACGGTGGAGAACGTCATCGCAGGAGTGTTCATCATCATAGACAGACCTTTCAGGGAGGGCGAGAGGATACTTTTGCCGAAGAGTCTTGGCGGGACATACTCAAAGTGGGGTGACGTGACGTACATCGGGCTCAGGACGACAAGGGTCAGGTCGACGGACGGGGTCCTGCTCACCATCCCCAACAAACTGCTCACCAAGGACGCCGTCGCGAACTTCAGCCACAGCTCCGACATGGAGCTTAGAGTCAGAATCAGGCTGGGCCTCACTGCCACGTGGTCGAACGTCACCAAGGCTGAGGAGATAGTGAAGGACATCTCCGAGAGCCATCCCGACATCGTAAGCAAGCCAAAGCCTCCCGAGGTGGTCCTGAGGGGCTTCGGCGACCAGGAGGTGGTGATGGAGATTCGCTACTACGTCGATAACGCACGCAAGATGAGGCCATCCAAGTCGTTCTTCGTCACGGAGATACTCAGGAGATTCGAGGAGGCGGGGGTGACTCTCGCATTCCCTGTGAGGGTCAACATGAACAGCGAGGTGGACCTGAATGACCTCGGATTCTAGCCGCCCGCACCCTAAGAACCATCGATAGCCACAATCGTGGCGATGTTTGATACCATCCAACAGGATGCAGCGAGCAATTGCAACCAATCACCAGTGGAGCTGATTCCATAGGTGAACACGCTGAGAATCCAACAAAGGCTGGCAAGCGTCTGACCAAGCCATCCGAAACTCATCATTTCCCCGATTCGGGTCCGACCGGACCCTGCTTCCAGAGCCATATTTCCCGAAGCCTGAATATCGCTTTTATTCAACATGTCAAGCACTCCTGTCCACAGCAGGATAGGTCGTCGAGATACATCCCCCAGCTCCTGTATGCTTCCACGAACTCATCAGTCGGGATGTCTAGTGACGAAGCTATGGTTTGTGCCACTATGGCAAAGCGTTGGCGGAACTTGTAGATGAAACAGAAGTCGTGATTCTCATGACGAACCGAGGGTCCGCAGAGAAACATACCGGGAACGATGGTCGACTCGTCTTGATCAGATAGTAGGGGAAAGCCATCTTCTCTTTGATCGAAGAGATGCGTGACGAACTTGTGACTCCCTTCAAACCCGCTAGCCAGGAGGGGCTGCACTTGAGACCGGAAGGACCTACCATCCTCCGTCATGACCTCATACCGCTCGTCGACCAGTTTTACCGAACTGACTGGAATTTCAGGAAA
>DAJH01000055.1:0-3926 GCA_002498925.1 Euryarchaeota archaeon UBA173
GCCAAGCTCCTCCCTATTTCTGCAGTAGACATTGCACCTGCCAGGGTCACCATGAGCCTCCCTCCCTCATCTAGGAACCCTCTAAGCGAAGACGAACACCTTGCCAACTCGCCGGCATTGAAATGCAAATAATGCTCCTCAATGAAGTCCCTGATACTCAATCTAATCACCCGAAATGAAACGAGGGACAACTTCCCTCCTGATCAGCTGAATGCCAACAACCTCTGCCTCCAGGGCCTCCTGGATGTGTTCGGCCACTGCTAGGGGAGACTTGTCCCCACAGGTGAAAACATCTATCGCCAGTAGTCCTGAATCAGAGTAGCAGTGAGCGGTTACATGACTTTCATCAATCAATACTACAGAAGCGAAGCCAGGAGGGCTCTCCGAACCATCGAAGTTTACAACGTGTGAATGCACTTCCCTAATGCCCGAAGCCTCCACCGCCTCCCTCAGTACAGCCAGCATCCAATCCCCATCTTCAGGGACGGGAGAAGAGTATCCGACATAGTCGAGAAGGACGTGACTCCCCCTCCCCACTTCATCGCTCATGGATGGACTGGGCACATATGACAATTTCAAAGTCACTCATCCAATAGCCATTTTCCGAGCCTGCTTAGCCCCTCTCTTATGGCCTCCTCGTCAGTAGCGTACGATACTCTGATGAAACCGTCTCCTTCAGTAACAAGTGATGCTGGAATCAATTGGACCCCGGCCTCCAGGGCGCCATCGGCGAATTCTGTGTCGGTCATTCCTGTCCCCGTGATGTCCGCGAATATGTAGAATGCCCCCTCTGGCTCGATAACCCTGATTCCGGGTAGCTTCGACAAACCATCTTTCATGATATCGCGCCTCTTCCTGTACTCGTGATTGAACTCATGTACAGAATCCTCGCAGGAGAGCGCAACCCTGGCTGCCTCCATCATGAAGGTAGGGACATGAGAAGCCGAGTTCGCCTGACTCTTCATCGCAGCCTTGACTGCGTTTGGCGGGCCTGTCAGGAATCCGAGCCTCATCCCTGTCATCGCCCATGACTTAGACCACCCATTCACCACTATGGTTCGTTCTATTCCGCCTGGGAGGGCAGCTGGAGAAACGTGAGGCCAGTCCACCCATACCATTCTCGAATATATCTCATCGGACACTATCCATAGATCGTGCTCTATGGCGATGTCCAGTATTCCTTGAATCTCCTCCGGAGTAAAAACAGCCCCTGTCGGGTTGCAAGGAGAGTTGAGTATTATCACACGCGTTCTTTCAGAGATAGCATCACGTATCGCTTGAAGATCGGGGTGGAAGTTGTCCTTCCTGACGGGAACGTGAACTGGAACCGCTCCAATGAACTCAAGCATCGGCTCATAGGAAGCCCAAGATGGGGCGAGAAGTATGGCCTCGTCCCCTGGCATCGTGGTGATCAGAAACGAGTACAGCATGGCCTGCTTGGCACCCGGAGTGACTACCACGTCCTCTGCTGCCACCTCTATGTCGTGGTGCTTGGAGACATAGTCGGCCACGGCTTGACATAGCTCCATAGAACCAGCGCCTCTTGTGTACTTCGTATTCCCATTTCGCAACTCCTCGATTGTCGCATCGAGTATTTCCTCAGGCGTGGAGAAGCCTGGCTCGCCAACAGTCCATCGAACGACCTCGGGCCCCGGTGGCTGCAGATACGGGGCAAAACCAACGCCTAGACCCTCGAACCGCGAGGATATCTCCGGCATGCACCTCACGAGTGGCAGGACGACCATCAAGGTATGCAGAGCCTCGGAGAGCCTTCAAGAGAGGATTGCGAGTCGCAAGGCTGCTGCACGGGTGGCAGAGCAGCTATGCAACGGACTGCAGATCCGTGGACCCGGGTGCAAATCCCGGCCCGTGCTCCATTTTCTCACCACATGCGCAGCCTTGCTTCCGCTACCCATGTTCCATCAATCGAAGCTTTCTCATTCACTAAGCCAAAAATGGTACAGTTGTCATTATGGCAATCGCGAAAGAGGCATAGCTTCCAATCAGGAATACTAGTATCTGTCCTACGTTCATAGATGTGGGATGGGGGTTGGGGATATTAAGAGCCGTTTTTGATTTCACATTCAGGATATATACTCGTGTTCCTATACTACACAACACGCGCTATGCATTCTCACCGGGTTTCCACTCCATGTCATAGTGTAACCCGATCCCCTCGATTTCGAATACCTCAGATACTATCTCGAAACCACATCTTTCGTACATGGTCACGGCCTTTATCCTGGCATTGCACCAAATTCCAGTACCCATTTCTCCGGCATATCGTTGCAACTCCCTCACAATTACAGTTCCTATTCCCCTATTGCGAAACTCGGGTGTCACTGCCATGCCTCTAATTCTGTAATCGCAGCCACCCCTGCTGTCGACCTGTAATGTTGAGCAGCCAACAAGAACCCCGTTTTCATATGCACACAGGAATCTGGTACGTGGATCATCATCAATCCCTGGATAGTGTTCAGTACCACGGGGGAGCCCCTCCCTTAGGACATCATATCTCAGATCTAGATGTGGAGCATCGACGGAATCCTCCCAAATCAGCCCCTCCTTCACGAGTCTTCGAAACACGCCCGGGAGAAGAACTATTCTTCTTAGTCGATTTCAAGCCCATTGCCCTCTTGGCTCAACTATGGCGGACGCCAATCCACCTGACTGGAGGGCTCCCGCGGGAGCTGGCCTGTTGTTGCTTTCCAACACCGTACTGTTCAAAATCTCGGCTGGCGGCCCATGGGACTCCCCCTCGTTCACCCTAGGCGTAGTGGGTATTTTCGGAATCATCCTGCTGTATATTTCCTGGTTCCGTCTTACTTTCCAGAGAAGGGGGCTGGTGCCTTGGACTGACATGTGGACCGATCCACCAGGCTCCGCGAGAAAGGAACTGCTTGTCGGTATCACGGTCATGGGAATGGCGTGGCTTTCTGGAAACCACCTGCAGGAATACCTTCCAAGGCCAACTGGCCTGGTCCTCTCTCTGATTGGTATGCTGATGGTGGTTCAAGCGGCCTATGTGATTCTCAGTTTCGGTCCTCTGGCCGAGTGATAAACCCCATTATTCGATAGATATATGACTACTCTTGATGAGTAATTGAGAGAACTTCTCCACGGATTTACCACATTCTTCTAGCTCCTCGTCCCCCAACAGCATCACGAAGCCCTCTTCCGTCCTCGTCAAAACGCAGGGCGTTCTGCCTTCAGTGAAAGAACGCAACTCATCATCCTGCTCATCTAGGTGGAGTAGCTCAAAATCGAAGTCTTGGCCCGCCTCGAGTTCCTTCCACTCTCTCTTCTTGGACACTCCTCTGTGCGTTATATCACATAGCGCGCAATGGGCGGTCCCCCTCATCTTCCCCAACAGGTACTTGATTTCCCCCATGATGCTCCCATCGGCATTATACACCCCGATTACTTGCATATACTTACCATTCCTCCCATCCATATATACTGGTGTTTTGCTCTAATCAGTACTCGACAGGAACGGGATCCAAGGACCTCCACAGGAACCAACAAGCCGCGCTCCTGTATGGCCTCCAAGCTTCTGCGACTGCCTCCAGCTGCTCATTGGTCTCCGCTTCTGGGACTAGCCCTCGTATGCCCTTAACCACGCCTAGGTCGCCCAGACTAAGGATATCGGGACGCATAACGGAGAAAATCAGCATCATCTCAGCGGTCCACGGCCCCACACCCTTGAAGCCGACTAGGTGCTTGATGATCGAAGCATCGTCCATCTGCTCGTAACCTTCGGGTAGAAGGGGCGTATCGCTCGTGGCTATTCCTTGGATGTACTGGCTCTTTGACCTGGACAGGCCACACTCAGACAGCTCTTCGAGAGTTAGTCCGCAAATCGACTCCCTGTCTATGACCCCACACGCCCCCTCCAATCTGGCGTGCACAGAATCAGCCGCTTTCAC
>DAJH01000055.1:4317-4493 GCA_002498925.1 Euryarchaeota archaeon UBA173
AGCCCCTCTCCCTCATATTGCTCAACGATCCCCCCGATTAGAGGGTCCTCCGACAGATGTGATACTGCATCTGCCCACCAGTCAGGCCTACCGGTCTGCATGAGCCTTGGAGGAACCCATCCCTCATAACTGAACCACAGTCAAATTCTGACCTGAACATACCCATCTTGGACGCG
>DAJH01000055.1:4910-13654 GCA_002498925.1 Euryarchaeota archaeon UBA173
GATCCATCATCTATCCTGTGCCTTGTCTGATGAAGGGGGCACGTAACACACCCATCCTCTACCTTCCCTCCAAGCCCCAGTGGCCATCTCATGTGCCTACATAGGCCCTCAGTGGCATGAACCACGCCCTCGTCTTGGACTACCATAAGGGTCTTCAGGCCTATGTTGACCATCCTTGGTTTGCCCGGCTTGAGTTTGGAGAGAAGAACAGCATTCCTCCATTCCATACTAACCCCTCACGTTTGACATTCCCCCGTCCAGGTGGAAGACCTGTCCGGTAATGTTGTCGGGGGCGTCAGTCAGTAGCCACTGAATAGTCGACGACACCTCCTCCGGTTCGTTGATCCTCTTCAAGGGAATCATCCCTACGGCAGCCTCCTTTGTTGCACTGGACGACGTTATGGGGCGAGAAAGCCTCGTATCCGTAAGACCTGGGGCAACTGCGTTAACCCTGATTCCCCTTTTGCTGTAAGTAGCCGCGGCGGACCTAACCATGGACTCAACACCGCCCTTCGCCGCGGCGATCGCCTCGTGATTCGCCAATCCGAGGCTACCCGCGACGCTCGAGGTGAAAACCACTCTCCCCCCTCCGTTTCTTAGCATCTGCTTGCATGCGATTGAGAGTGTCACGAACGCACTACTGAGATTGGTCGTAATAACTTGCTCAAATGCCTCCAGACTCATTGCATGTGGTGGCCTCACTGCGAAGGAACCCACGAGGTGGACAACTCCATCCAACCTTCCATTCCCCGCTGAAATGGCTGAAAGAACGGCTTCCTTCACCAGCTCTTCATCATTCGCATCACCGATGAATTTCCCTACTTTGCCTTCGGGGAATTCCGCCAATCTAGAACTATCCCTGGCTAGCAGAGTTACTGCGGCACCCTCTTCTAGGAGAGCTCGACAAAGGATGATGCCAATGTCGCTACTACCACCCACAATAAGGTAAGATCTCACGTTTCAACCTAGCCTTCTTCGGGAAAACTCGCCTCGACCATCCAAGACTCGAGTTGTACTTCTAGCCTCTCCCAGAGATTGTCGGCTCCGTCCTTCTGCATACCTTCGCCAAGAAAACTTCTGCCTATATACTGATGTTCAGAATTCCCCAACAACACTCTTGAGGGAAACGCCCGCCTCCACCGGCATGGCAGAGCGTCTGGCCCCAGCTAAGTCGGCAGAATCTGTCACAGCTGGCCACCCAGACAAGCTGTGTGACTCTATTTCGGATGCAATCTTGGATGCCTGCCTGATGATCGATCCAAACGCGAGAGTGGCCGTCGAGACACTAGTCAAAGGCACTGAGGAGAAGGCCTTCATCGTACTCGCGGGGGAAGTTACCCTAGCGGGAGAAATCAACGATGAGGAGTACGAGTCCATAGCAAGGAAGACCGCCAGCGAAATCGGATACACTGATCATTCCATAGGGATGGATGCAACCAATCCTGAAACGTGCGAAGTGACGGTTCTCATTACGACACAGTCCCAATTCATCAGCCAGGGAGTTGATGGCGACATGGAGTCCCAGGGGGCTGGCGATCAAGGTGTAATGTTCGGATTTGCATGCAAGGAAACAGAAGGCACTCCTGGGATGGAAGGCAGGCTTTTCCCCCTCCCGGCAGCATTGGCTCAGAGAATATGCAGACGTCTGGATGCTATAGTCGCGAGCGGTGAGATTCCATGGGTTCGTCCCGATGGAAAGAGCCAGGTGACCGTGGAGTACGACTCCGAGGGCAATCCAAATCACGTGCAAACGGTTGTGGTTGCCGTCCAGCATGATGACGCACTAAAGAATCAGTTCGGAGGAGATGTAGAAGCCGAGCAAGAATTCGTCAAGGATCAGATCCGCAAGCATGTAGTCGAGCACGCAGTACCTCCCAATTGGCTGTCATCCGATTACAAACTGATAGTCAATGGTACGGGTAGGTTCGCCGATCCCGGCGGACCATACTCAGATGCCGGACTAACTGGTCGAAAGATCATAGTTGACACATACGGAGGGGGCATGCACGGGGGCGGGGCATTCAGTGGCAAGGACCCATCCAAGGTCGATAGGACGGCCGCCTATCACGCTAGATGGGCCGCAAAGCACGTGGTAGCAGCGGGGCTTGCCAATCGATGTGAGATTCAGGTATCGTACGCCATAGGGGTACCACGACCCATCAGCCTCCTCGTAAACACCTTCGGAACAGGAACGATATCGGACGAAGAGCTCTCTCACAGTATCCTAGAGACGTTCGACTGGAGGCCAGCCGCGATGATAAGGGATCTACAGCTGAAACGACCTATCTATCGAAGGACGGCCGCAGGGGGGCACTTTGGCAGATCCCCTACGGCCGAGGGGCACTTCTCATGGGAGAGGATACACGACGACAGGATCGAGGCCCTCAAGAAATCGCAATGAGCCATTTTTCTAGGGTTATTGGACATGTCCGGTAACCCTACTTTGGTTTAATTCCGACTTGCCATGGCATGGTTCGAGCCACTGTAGACGCAAGCAATAGAATGGCAGCTAAGAAAAATACTGCCAAATCTCAGATGTCAGTATTGATTATAGCAATACTAGTGACCTCTCTTTTCGCGCCCTCGATGTCCCTTGCAAGCATCTCCCTCGAACCGGACCAAAGCAAGAACTTCACCGCGAATAACACGACTGACGAAGCGGCCACCCAAGCACTACTTTCGAATCTAAACACGTCGAATCCGATAGAGGTCACCGGAATAATGGACGACCAAGGAAGAGTCCATCTGGTTTGGATAGAGAATGGGACCTCCCCAATGCTGCAGTATGCATTAATTTCCACCAACGGTATCGATACCGTGTTGATTGCAAACACCCTAGTGGGCCAGAGCAACTACACAGAGGTATCGAGTCCCTCAATGGTCCTAGACTCCGACAGTAATGCCCACATAGTCTGGGCGATTACCGATGTTGAGATACTTTACTCGATACTCGATCCGTCGGAAGACGACCAAGACGGCTCCACAGGCGATGTATACAACATGACCCTCACCAGCGAATACATCATCGCTGAGGGAACTGGCATCAGGAACGACCCCGATATAGCAGTAGACTCGAATGATGCCATGCATATCGTATGGGTGGATACCTACGACCCTCAGGGACTCTACTTCGGAACCCCGTTGATCTATTACAAAATGATGGCAATGAACTCCACGGGAGGGGTTGAGGTTGTGATTAACAACACTCTCGTTACCCCTGCATTGGGATACAAGGGAAACCCAGCAGTTTCGATAGGAGTAAACAATACGGTGATCGTGGTATGGGAGGATACACGTGGAAGCCTGATTGAGTACGTCGGTCTACTGGATACATCTGGTTCTATGACCGCCGAGTGGGAAGACATGTGTGCAGTTTTCTATGGGGGAAATCTGACCAGCGGCGAGTATTTCCAAGGAGTTAAGCCACTCCTTGAGTCGGCAAGTATCACTGTCCTAGAGACACTTTATGCTTTGAGCGGGCAGATGTCCCACGCATCCAATCACAAGAACTGCGAGGACGGATATGCCGCTGGCGGAAATGGGACCGCAGGGCCAAGGACAGACTATCTCGGTCAAATCCCAACTGACAATTCCGGTGGAATCAGGGCGCTCACTGAGGTGGTCTACAATGGATCCGCACTCAGTATCCCCACTGACTGGGGGTATTACAGCGAGATGTGGGGCCCAGGATCGACATGGGCCTGCACCTCGTGGAGGGACTACTCTTCAATGACCCCAGGTAACCCACCCTCGACAGCAGACCACTCTTGGAATCCAAATGCTACCAAGCTGATTATTCCCGTTTCCGACGAAGGGCCATATGGCGGCTCAGGTAATGGCTATGAGGCACAGGATGCCGATGATAACCAGAGTATCAGAGAGGCCCATGACGCCTGCGTCAATGCGGGAATAATCCCGATTCCAGTAGCCGGAACAACATCCTACGGTGCTAACACCATATGGGCCAACGACACTCACGTCCGATCCCACATGATGGATCTAGCACAATGTAATGCGAATTTCACCGGCCTCGCAGACAGAACCTGTGATGGACTAACAACGGCGACAAAGGATGCGGGGGGCGAGATGTTCCTCTACCCCTCGGATAACATGGCCAACTTCGAGGGAGACTTCGAGTCGGGATACCTCACAAATGGATGGGGGGCGTCCGGCTCATCCGATATCTGGTCAGTGGAAGCAGCTGACAACGGACTAGTCTATTCACAGGCCAACCTATGTGACATAGGGGGAGCCACGGGCAATCCTTCCTTCTACTCGGTTTCTTGTAACTACACACAACCGGCTGGCCAGACGGTAGACTTGACTGTGAACGTGGACAACTGGGCCTCCGAGTTCAGTATGGATGTCATCCTACCCGATGGCACAGTCGCCTCTTTCAATAGCAGTTCAGTATACAATCAATACAGCGGTGTCCTGGTAAGCTTTACCGGGGCCGGGAACTACACGATCTTCCTGAATGACACCTATGGCGATGGAGGGACATCAGTATCAGCCGATTACACCTATGTTTCATCCACAAACCCTTCATCAACGCCAATATCGGGAACTTACTCCGCACAATCCGGTTCAATAACGCACGGTGAGAGTACAAACCTCGAGTTCACCGGCGTCCTGGCCAATGGAACAGTCAGCTTCTCCTACAACGTATCATCCGAAGCTGGATACGACTTCCTCAAGTTCTACCTCGATGGGGTCCAACTGGCCCAGTGGTCTGGGGCCCAGAGTGGGAACTTCTCCACACCAGTCTCCCTCGGTCAGCATACGCTGAAGTGGACCTATGCCAAGGACGGCAGCGTCAGCTCCGGGAATGACGCAGCATGGATAGATGACGTGGTCATACCGGTTGCTAACTACACGGATGAGGTGAACGCACTGGTCCAGTCCATCATAGCTCTGACTACCAGCAGTGGCTCAACCGAGACATACCTATCCGTTCTGGACCCATATTCAATGATTAGCAACCCAAGAAGCACTTGGAGCATGGGTGACCCCGGTCATAGCGTTGACTCCGAAACGGGAGAGTACATTGAGGACACAGGGCCATCCGTCGACTACGTATGGCAGGATGGGATAGGCTGGAGCACCATTGGACATCTCGTGATAGTGAATGACACCCGTCTCACCAATGGCCATGGCTGGAGCGTTAGCCCAGAGGTGAACAGCGACGAGGACGGAAACGTACACATCGTCTGGGTCGATGGTCGCTCTGAGGAGCACAGCCGGACCGCTCCGTCCCAATTGCACTACATGCAGTTAGACCTGTCTCGGGCCGGACCGTTTGACGGTGAGGCAGAAGGCCTCGACCTCAGCACGGTTTCAGTAGTCTCAGACTCGCTAGTACCCGGGTCCGACATGACGTGGGGGGCCAACCCAAGAGTGGACTTCGACAATGACGGCTCAGTTCACGTTACATGGTTCGAGTCCTCCCCTGACGCTGCTGATGGTGAAGGAGTGGTAGAACTCCGCTGGACTAGGATTACTACCCCTCAACTCGACCAAAACGGCCAACTTCCACTAGGACAGAGTTTGGATGAAGCATATGCCGTGATCAACACCAGAATAATCGCCCAAAGCACGACCAACCTGATGGGCGTGTTTGGGGATGGAATCAGCTCTGGCTCACAACCGATCGTCAACTTCGATTGGCCGAACAGGGACATTGTATGGACAACCCCTGACTGCGAGGAATCCGAGACTGTGACAGAGGACCAGTGGGACGTGTGCATGTGGTCAGAGAATGTATACCAGATGGATCTAGTACCGGCCGAAAACCAAGGTGAAGAAATAACACTCAATCCAGGAGAGGCGACAACCATAGATCTCGTTCTGAGAGGTCCAAGGGTACCGGGAGGCAGTGACATAGTCATAGCATCCTCCTCCGAGATCATGCCCAATTGGTTTTCCGACCTGGGCTTTTCTGGCAACTACCAACCAACCACCACTCTCGTGGAGGACGTCGACTCCGAATTGGAGCTATTCCTCAGGGCACCCAGCCTGAGAGAGGTGAATCAAGACCAGTCCTTCGAAGTAACAATCACAGTGACTTCCTCGACAATGTCACAGGCGACTACCAGCACTACAGTTCTGGTGAACCTGGTAAATGAGGGAGATTGGGATGACGACGACAATGATGGAATCCCCGACTCGGAAGATGACTGCCAGTTTGGGGACACGGACTGGACGTCCAGTTTCCAGACCGATCACGATTCAGACGGATGTCAGGACTCGACAGAGGACGATGACGACGACAATGATGGATTCCTGGACTCAGAAGATAATTGCCCGTCAGGCGTTGAAGGACACATATTAGATGCTGACAACGATGGCTGTGATGATACCTCGGAAGACCCAGATAACGACGGGGATGGGGTCGAGAATCACCTAGATATGTGCCCCGACGGGGCCCAGTACTGGGGGGACTTCGCCGAGGACCATGACGGCGATGGCTGCCGCGATGGAGACGAAGACGATAACGACGACAATGATCCCTTCGATGATATTGAAGACGATTGCCCCAAGGGTGAGATTGGGTGGTCTGACATGATTTTTGACAACGACGGCGATGGATGTCACGATCTGAAGGAAGATACGGATGATGACAATGACGGCATTCTAGATCGGGACGACTTGTGCCCCCATGGGATGACGCTTTGGTTCTCAGAGCCGACCGGGGATTTCGATGGTGATGGATGCCATGATGTTGTTGAGGACGATGACGACGACAACGACGGGGTCCCGGACGAAGACGATCACTGCCTGATGGGAGTGTCAAATTGGGACTCTACTCTGATTACGGACTGGGATTTCGATGGCTGTCACGATGAGATGGAAGACGCGGACGACGACAACGACGGTGTCTTGGACCACTCAGACGAATGTCAGAGAAGCACCCCAATAGGCCCAGCAATGGACTTGGATCTTGATGGGTGCAATGACTCCACAGAGGACAATGACTTGGATAACGATGGAATCAATACTCCATCGGACAACTGTGAGGAAGACCGTACCTCGGATTGGGTTTCTACTGCTTGGAACGATGTAGATCAGGATGGCTGCGTAGACACGGATGATTGGGACGACGACAACGACGGTGTATCCGATGCCATCGACGACTGCCCTTCCACGCAATTCCTGACAATCGACATTGATCGGGACGGATGCATGGATGACACCGAGGACGATGACGATGACAACGACGGCGTACCAGACTCCAGAGATCTCTGCCCGACGGGGATAATGAACTGGATTTCCGATAAATCAACAGATATCGACGGGGACGGGTGCATGGACTCCGCGGAGGACGAAAACGTTCCTAATGCACTATTGAATACCATAACAGGTAGTGCATTCACCACCTTGATGGCGGCCAGCATCGGTATCTTACTTGTAGCAGCAGCTGTAATGGCCAGAAGGAGCCGAGGCATAGCTCCACGAATCCACTCAGATGGAACATGGGAAGTCGAATCCACAATGTCTGAGGCAGGTAGTTCAGAGGTCCAACAGGAGGCCGAAAAGGAAGATGGAGTGAGGAAACTATCCGATATTGGGTATTCTCCAGAGGTGGCCAAGGCCATACTGGACGCCGAGGAACAAGCACGAAGGGGACGCAACTGATTCTGGATTAGCAACTATGAAGCAATTTGATAACCTCAACAATACACTGGGGTGATGAGGATTTCCATGAGGGCAGTCAGAGTCGAGTGCGCGGCCCCCTCAATAATCCACGACTCGCGTGCTGCTTTAGCCATGAATAGCATAAGCTGGGACTACAGGGGGACCCTAGGGTTAGATGGGGGCAACTTGCGAATAATGTGCGAGTGTATCACAGCGGATGGAGAATGCCCACAGGCGGGTTTCAGCTTGCCGGGTGTCACAATAGTGGAGATACTCGAGGAATGGCAGACGGACTACCTTACTCACCATCTGATTACTTTGGAATTCTCAAGAGAGTTCATTGGAAGGTTCTTCGAGAATGGGGACCTTACGATTTTGGCGGGCACGAATCTGACCAGCAACGGACTCGTGGTCCAGGTTGCTGGAAGGCAGTCATCCATGGTGTCCTTCCTGAGGTCGATCAGGGAAGCTATCCCAATTGAAAGGGTCACCAAGGCTAGAAACTCGGAGGGAATAGCCCAGAACGGTCCAACCCTCCAGCAGTACAGAATAGTGAAGCTAGCATACAAGAGTGGATGGTATGAAGTTCCAAAGAAGGTCTCAATAAGGGGCCTGGCAAGCAAACTCGGATTATCCAAATCGACAGTTGCAGAGCAGCTGATCAAGGCAGAGAGTGAGATAGTGGGGGATTTCTTGGGCAAGTCGGACTAGAATGCGTCCAATCGCATCTGAATACTCCTGTTCACGAACCAAGATCCCCGTAACTCAGTTGGCGATGAAACCATACCCCCTACGAAAGCTATCGCTTCTTCAAGGGAGTCAAAGCTCCTGCTCTTCCCTCTCAGAGCCGCTCTAACGGTCTCACGAATCAGCCAAACACCTACAGGCGCCCAGTAACCAGGCCCAATGTCCCTCCATACCAGACAAGCTCCGGATCTCCCAATTGACTCCAGATATTCCAACACTCCTAGCCTCGCAGAGTAATATGCCCCAGTTACCCTGCTTGCATATTTTGCTCTTGGCTTACCTTCTTCCCAGTCCCCGAGAACCTTGCCACTTTCCGACCATAGAGAGCCACCAGTCCAAGCCTCCATCATGTGGAAGGCCCA
>DAJH01000057.1 GCA_002498925.1 Euryarchaeota archaeon UBA173
CCAGCAGTAACCCACGTGCCTTCTTCAGATCCTTTTACTTGGCAGTAGTACAGCATTGTGCAGAGGGCGCATCCCCTGTCTTCCTCCACCATCTCAGCGCAGTTAGGGCACTCGTCTTGGAAGTAGAACTCATCATGCTTAGTTGGGATTGGTATCATAGCGAGCCTCTGGGCAATCACCTCATCGGGAAGTGGGCCATCGGTCTCCCACAGCTCATCTCCTTCCTCCTCGGTCTTCTTGACGAATCTAACAGTGTCAATCGCCATCTTTGGAGTGTCTGACATCAGAGTCCTCCTGATCGCGTTAACGAAAGCGCGGTCCGTATCTGTGAGAAGCACCTTGATGCTCTCCTCATCTTCTTTCAGAATTTTTACTTTAACCATTTTATTCACCTCAGACGCGTCTCCCGCGTCGACCCCCCTTTGCCTTGGTCCCATCAGTGGGTATTGGGGTAACATCCTCTATTCTTGTGATCTGCATACCAGCTCTAGTTAGTGCCCTAATTGCAGATGTAGCACCAGGAGCACTGTGCGAGCGATTCCCACCAGCTCCTCTGTACTTGACAATCACCTGATTGAAGTCCTTCTCAACAAGCATCTCAGCCATCCTTTCGGCCGCCCTCATAGACGCGAAGGAGCTAGACTTCTCTGATCCGCCCTTGGTCACCATGCCTCCGGAAACCTTGCAGATGGTTTCCGAGCCGGTGAGATCAGTTGCTGTCATCAGCACGTTGTTGTGAGTTGTGTATATGTGGAGAAGTGCTTTGCGTGGCATCAATTGTCACCTCCAGGAATCGTATCCTCGACAGTTGGTGCAGCAGCCTCTCCTGCCTTGATGTCCTCTACGAAGTCTCCAGCCGCCTGAACAGGTCCACCCACCTCAGACGCCTCTTCCTCGGAGGCATCCACAGTAGCACGGAGCTTCTCGAGTTCCTCCCTGAATGGGTGAGTTGGATCCTCGTATTTCGACCCACTGGTATAGCGGAGCATCTCCTCTTCATCTCTCAGAACGTGGTATCCAGGAACAGTCATCTTCTGCTCTCCGATTGAAATATGGCCGTGCACAATCAAATTTCTTGCTGCCCTCATCGAGGGCGCTAGACCCTTGTAGTAAACTTGAGACTGGAGTCTTCTGGCCAGCATCAACTCCACATCAATCTGCAGAATGTTGTCAAGACTCGAGCCATCCGAGAGTAGTCCCTTCCTAGTAAGCGACGCTAGCAAGTCCCCCTTCTCCCGGGAGAAGTGTCCCTCCGAAGTATCGACCCTGCCAATTAGTTTCATGGCCTGGTTTCTGTGCCTCCTTAGAGCAGATTTCTCTCTCCATATCTCTCTCATTCCTCCGACCTTCTTCAAGCCGTACTTTTCCTTGAGAGCATGCTCCTCTTCTATTCGTGCCTGCTTCCACGGGTGTGTGGGCGTCTGGGTTTTTGGTCTTGCAAACTTTGGATCTCCCATCTATTCCACCTCACTTCTTCCTCTCGACACCTAGTGCCGTACCCTTCCTTCCATTGCTCCGTAGCCTTTGGCCTCGGACCTTGTGGCCGCTCCTGTGGCGTATCCCCCTGTAGGTCTTTATTCCCGCAAGCCTAGCAATGTCATCGTCGCGCGTCATCGAAACTTCCATGGCAACGATATGAGCATCTTCATTTGATTCCAAGTCTCTTTGCCTGTTCATCAACCACCAAGGCATCTCAGTGGCGTAATCGCCTATTGCCTGTCGTAGGCGCTCCTGTTCTTCATCGGTCAGGTGACCCCCAAGTTTGCTTCCGTCAATGTCGGATAATCTGCATATCATGCCTGCAGTCCTCTTTCCAATGCCCCTTACAGAGCATAGTCCGACTGATATCTTCCTCAGTCCGTCTATATCCGTATCGGCTATCCTAATGATGTAAGAGAAGTCATCTCCCAGTTGGGTTTCATCTATTGTCGTCATGTTACGGTTCTCCCGTGTTCACCGGTTACCCAGTGGCCCAGTAGGCATCCGGGCGACCGACCCTCCCTATTTGAATCGATTGGACGCCCCGTAGGGGCGGAAATTACGGCTCTCGGCAGACAATGTAGACTGTGTGACCGCTATCTCCCCTGACTAGCTGGATATCCGCCATGAATGAACGAGCTCCCTCGATATCCCTCATCGCCTTATGCAACCTCCTCTGTAGCGTGGGGTGCAATTCCGGATCGAGTGAGCACCTCAGAGTGATGCTACCAATATCGTTCCTGGCCAGAGACGCAGCAGTAAGGTCGATGCTGTGCAGCTCTGGAGGGGAAAGCCTGTGCTGTACCACTTGTCCGGTAGCTACTACGAACCCCATGAGGTCATCATCCTCCTCAATAGGCTCTGTGTGTATCAGAATCGGCCTCCTTCCGCTTACTCTCAGCCAGGTCCATCCGCCCCTGTCGCCAAAGGCTGACTCAATCCAATTATCCTGCAGCCCACTTTCAAGCAGAACGGGATCCAGAATCGTCATCCAAGATCCAAAAGGCGGCGGCTCACTAAGACTGGACGCAACCGCGGTCGATGCCTTGCCTTCTATGGAGGCCATTATTTTCTTCCTACCCATCCTTACGCACCTTCTCGGACTCTTAGAGGACAGGGAGCCAGACCAAACAGACAGGCGATCAACTCGCCCCCCTCCCTGGCTGAGCCACTCCCAGGTCCTCCTGATTCCGGGGAATGAAGTCTCTATTGTAGCATCAACCATCGATCTCTGATCGTCGTTCAGCCGTGGTGACAAGTCTAGAAGCACACTAGGTCCATTTGGCCCCGGCTCCAAGTAATTCTTCCATGAACTTAGGAGCGGTCCAAGTGGTGGGTCCATCTCATCTATGTGGTGATTCTGTGCATCAATGGGCCTTGCAGGGTCAAGGTGCAACATTGCCACTGGGGGATGAGCTCGGGTACCGGCCTCACGAAGGCTAGACCAGTACTCCGTCATCACTCCCTCAGCATCAGAACCATCCCCTATCACAATCCTGTCCATGGATCGCTGAACATCGTCCGAATCCGCTGCAACGAACATGTTAGCCGCACAAAGAACGGCGATATTCCCATCTATTTCGACCCCCAAAGCAGGCCTCTTCAGGATCTTTGAGTAGGCAATGAGCTGAATTCCTGAACCTGCCGCCACATCAGCTATCACTCCCGGGCCCAATGATTTGGAATCTATCTGCTCGGCTCTTGCTAACGCCAATCCCCACGGAGTGGAAAGCCTCCGCATTTCGTCAGTCATATGGAAGGACGGCTCATTTTTGCGAGCCGATTTGGCCGACGCACGCCTCCCAGCCTCTTTCGCAACCCCAGCAGAGGGCCTAACAGACGCATGACTACTGTCATCTGACATCATTAACGCCCCTAATCTCCATATTTAGACCCCAACAAATGCTGTAACTTCTAACTCAAATCGAAGCCAAGAAGTCTGCAAAGGATGGCCATCCGAGCCGCCATAAGCTATGCTAGGGGGCAGGAGCGTGATATGGCTTGTACCGGTGTCAACCCCTGGAATAAGGCCCCTGTCAGCATCTATGTCAAGACCTATCGCAGACCACCCAAAACCTTCGATATAGTTCGGGTCATCACCGGCATTCACTGGGAGGTCCCCCTCATCCAAAAGCTCACCTGTGTCAGCATCCCAAACCCTGTAATGGACCTGAAGGCTATCCCCATCTTGTGAATGAAGCTCACGTTCGTCAACCCCCTTGAATACCGTTACATCAAGCCTCACTTCAGAAGAAACCAGTGCAACATGAGAGGCCACGATCGAGAAGCTACTTTCGTCAATATCCTCAGTAATCTCAATCTCTATAATTATCGAATCATTACCTGGGATTTCGTTAATCAGCAGCTGAGTATCGTCAGAGTTTGAAAATAGTACGTCGGCTCCCTCTATCTCCAGTAGCAGATCCAGGGTCTGGTTCCCCCTGTTGTGTACTGCTACAGAAGCACGATCGCCACTCCCCTGGTGTTCCCAGTCACAACGTAACTCCCCGGGGTAGAGGAACACATCATCCTGCGATGAAAGATTCTCGGGCCAATCCCAGTCCCCTTCCCTTGAGTCGCAGGTATCGAAAAGGAGATCCACTTCCCATGCCCAACGCCCATCTACCTCTAGCATCGACTCATCAACAGATCCGAAAGAGTCCTCGAGGTGATTCATGAATTTGTACGCGTCAACGCTAATCCATACCGTGGAAAGTAGAACCACCAATATAGTCGATAATGATAGGAGTATCGCTGCCCTCGGAACAGCCATCTCGTTAATGCCAAGTGGCACATGTGGATGCTCGACTTCGTCGGGCGTGTCCGATATCCACGTCCGCGTCATGATTCATTTGCCAACACCTTCTGCCATCAACGTTGGCCTCTTCGGTTATGGCAAATCGTCAATTGGCTAGAGTCATTTTCCAACGAATCAATCCTTTACAAGCTCTTTTTCGTATGTTATTCCCAGCCAAGACACTATTCCAAGCTCGATTGCCACTATTGTTAGTCCAATCAGCATTATTCCCGGATTTACCAGCATCCCTCCGAAGAATACCAGTGCGGTCAATATGGCCAAGATGAGATCAATCAGGCCCCAAATCCTGAGGCTCCTTCTCAGTTGAAGTATACCTATCACCCAAACCGCGGTGGACATAATTATCAGGGCTATCGGAAGAAGTCCACTTACCCCTCCGCCAAGTAGACCAATTATGATCAGAAGATGCCCATTGGAAGCCAGTACAAACGCCCAATCGCCCTTCTTCGCAGGTACAGTCAGAACACAAAGGAAAATCGCAATCGCCCCAAGTGTTATGCTGGCCTCAGCAATTATCGATGAAACCCCCTCGATCCAGTTACTAGCGGCAACCATCACCAGAATGACTCCCGGAATGGCTAGCCCGACAGAATTTTGCTGCTCTCTCCTCACTCCCTGTATGATAGCGCTGCAGATTGCTATTGCCCCAGCGGGTCCGAATGAGAGGATTACAACGGCAATGGCACGCCCGCCTCTGCCAACCCCACCCTTTGAGTCGACTCTCCCCTTTGAGTTACGAAGGCCGTCAATCCAGAAATCTGCAATCACTGCAATCACGAGCACTACCTCTAGGAGAAGCAGTGGAAGTTTCCATTCGAACAAATCCCCGGTCAATGGATCTACCGTAAGAGGCCAAGGCAAGGATTCGTACAGCAGGCTTCCGATTAGACGGTCAATGAAAAGGGGCAAAATTAGCCAATCTATTGCAATCGGAATCCTATCAAGCAAATTCTCTTGTCGGTATAGAGAGATAGCAACCAACTCAACTACGATTACCACTACCACGGCCAAGCCTAACAGATCTTGATTGCTGCCTCCGGGACCGAGCAAGGAAGCGATGTGCGCAAGAACGATACCGCCAATCGCGAGAGCGATGGGGGTTTCTATTCCCCCGATGTGAGGCAGTGGCAGCTCTAGGCCCCTGGTTCTGAATCTGGCGATTGCAACGAGAATAGTGATGAAAGCCCCACAAGAAAGCAGAACTAGGGGGTTAGACCCGGTAGTCAAACCAACTAGCACATTTGCCCCCAATACGACTGCCATGACCGAGATAACAATCACGGGCTTGTGACTAACATCTGTTGTGTACAGGTCTTCTAAATTATCCGTTGGAGCCAGTTCTCTCCTCTTCTTCCTGGACTCCCTCATCTCGGCAACCCTGGGATTGAAGCCTGAAACAGAACCCGCTCCCTCAGATTTCGAAACAGAACCCGATGAGTCCCCAGCGGCCATTTCCCTCCTTTCACTGAGGAGGCTAATCGTTTGCAATTCTCTCCTAATCTCGCCCCTCGCCACAAGCCATAGAGAACTCAGGACAAAAATCGCTATGGATGCGTATTTTGGTCCTGGGTCTCCATTTTGCCAGGAAAGTGAGATTGCAATTATCATCAGCCACAATGATGCAAGGGCCGGTCTCAGCAGGTCCTCGATGGTGCCGGCCTTGGGCAGATACGTACCGAGCATGGCGGCCGTACACAAGACAACTACGAATCCAGTATCAAACTCGGGAAGAGACTCTGAATTAGGCAACAAATTAGAAGCATCGTTTCCAGATAGGAAAATCAGGAAAGGCAATGTCATCAGCCCCATCGCCAACGTGTAGTTTCTATTTTCAGAATCACGTTCGAACAGAATCAGCGATAGAAGTAGTATGCATAGAATCAAACTCAGAATCTCTCCACCCCCGTGCCTCCATTGAATTATCACGGCACTGGCAAAGATGATGCCCAACATCATATCCACTCCACCGACTCTTACCTTTCTTACATGGGCAATGAGATGCAGAGTCCATATTGTCCCGCATACTAGAACTAGAGTTATGGCGCTGAAGCCCCCGAATTGAGCCATGAAAATCGTAGTAATCATGGGTATCCAAAGTCCCAGACTCCAAAGCTGCAGTGCTCCAGAATCTCTAACCGAGGCCGAAATCTCGGAAACGCCGAGGAATTTCGATGCGAGGTTCACGTTTGTAGAACCCAGTTTCTCATTAACTACGGACATGAGTATTGAACAAAGGATAAGGTACCCTGCAAGTGGAACCACATCTACCTCAATGACACTCCCCGGGTCGATTCGATCATTGGCCACGAGAACGGTCCTGAGTGTCTCCTCGAGGGTCTCCTCAACCAGAATCCAAATCCATGGCAGTAGAACGGTCACTCCAGCGAGCGATGGCGACTCCCTCCTGACTGAAAGAAATGCAGTGCCCAGGTGAAGTAATGAAAGAAGTGAGAGAAGAATTAAGCCACCGTCACCACCATTATCCACTGACTCGGATGGAACCAGAATTACCAGTAATACGAGAATAGCCACCGCCCCTCCCCACAGTACCCTATCAGTAACTATGTCCTGATCCCGCAGGACAACAAATCCAGTAATCACTGTCCCAATGACAGTGAAAAGAACATATTCGGAAATCCCCAACTGCCCTTCGATAAATTGTCCGTTAGCGAGCATTCCAACCAGAATAATCGAGGAAGAGGCCAGGGGGGTCACCACCCTTCCGGGCGCAACGCCCCTGACGGTGAGGTATGAGCCACCAAAGGCACCCCCTAGTACGGTAACCATGGCTAATGCATAGCCCGCGTCATCTCTGTTCGCAGCCACTGCCAGAAGCGCTCCAATAAGCCCCAAAGATACGGAGACCCCCCAAAGTCCCGGCTTACCCAAGCCCATTACCTTCATTGCATCCGAGAACCAATTGGCCTCCTTTGCAAATTTTGATGCCATAGTTGCATTCGCCGCAGTCACAGCCATCATCAGCGTGAAGAGGAGCAGTGGAGAGTCAAGAGGAAGTATCCGCAATTCACCGATACGGAGACCCCCGGTTGTAGCATGCATTCCAATCCACAGATTCGAAGAAGCAATTCCTAGCGCAGCTAGATTTCCGGACATTCTCTGGAGTGCCAGAACATGTATCAGGATGGTCGAAATCAGAATCATCAATGCTATTCCTTCTTGTCCAAATAGCGATCCAGCTGTAGACCCAATAGCAAGAAGAACAAGCGTCGACTGAGCTGCAATAGCATCATGATCGTACCTGTATGCAACAGCCACGTTGAGCCCCACTAGAGTAATCAATAGGGCCCCAAGGCTTTCCACCCCGATCACGTCCCACCTTTGGAGCTCTATAGCCAGTCCATACAGGACTTTCATCGAGATGATGACCCATGTAACTCCGAGAATTTTCATGTTCTTCCTTGGAATCCATATCTCTCCCAAGCCGAATCCTACTGCCGCTAGAACGACTAGTGAAAAACCGGCAGGAAGTGGATCCATCACAACTCCGATTTGTACCCCTATTGCACTGTAGACTAGAATCATAGAGCCCATGAGTAGCCAATTTACCCTACGTTCTCCCTCAACTGCTATCTCAGTGACCATGTCCATGTCTGGAGCGGATTTCACACTCCCATCAGAACCCATGACTCCAGGGGAGTCGGAGTTAGGCTCCGCGAACGGATCAAAAATTTCTCCGATAGCTTCGTCCCGCTCCTTTTCGATAGGCCCAACGTCTTCACTACCAGGCTCCTCCGTGCCACGAATGAGGCCTTCTATCTCAATCCTGTCGCTTATCCTGAATGACCTCTCACGGATGACCTCATCGTCAGGCTCACCCTCATTCATCATCCCGCGGTGGGGCATTACGGGAATAACCGCATCCCCAGCATCGTCTGAACTGTTGCTAATTTACATCGATTTCGATATGACTCACAGCCGTAAGCCTTGAAGAGTAATTCCTATCGTCGCAGGCCATGGTGGGTCCTACCATGTCGGCCCCTCCCTCCAACCCATCGACACCTCTGAGCTCCCATGGACTAGATCCAAGGGGCAAGATTCACTGGAATCTGGGCTGGGAGCAGTTGCATAGTATTGCAGTGGAGAGAGGAGAAGCTACGCTCACTGCCCATGGCGTCCTCCTCGCCACAACCGGGGATAGGACCGGAAGATCCCCCAATGACCGATTCATAGTGAAAGAGCCTGGAATGGCTGATGACGTCTGGTGGGGAGATGTGAACAAGTCAATCTCGCCAGCCATCTTCGAGAAGCTATTGAAGAAGACTAGAGGGCACTTGGATAACGCAGACCAAGTTTTTGTCAAAGACGCTTTTTGTGGTGCAGATCCTAGACACAGAATGCCAGTCAGACTTGTCACCGAGAAGGCATGGCATGCTGCTTTCATGCACAATATGTTTGTCAGGGTCAATCCCGAAGAAGCGGAAATTCATGAGCCGCAATATACCATCCTCCATGCTCCGGAATTACAAGCTTCTCCTTCCAAAGATGGAACAAACTCTGGGGTGTTTGTCATATTGGCGTTGGACCGCGGCTTGGTAATCATTGGCGGGTCCCATTACGCGGGAGAGATCAAGAAAGCGATTTTCACGATAATGAATCATATCCTCCCAGCCGAGGGACTACTTCCCATGCATTGTTCCGCAAATGCAAACGAACACGGCTCTGCATTATTTTTCGGTCTTTCTGGAACCGGTAAAACCACTCTTTCAGCAGACCCAAAAAGAGCTCTTGTCGGTGATGACGAACACGGGTGGTCCGACGAAGGAGTTTTCAATTTCGAGGGTGGGTGCTATGCTAAGCTGATCAATCTCTCGGAGGAAGATGAGCCAGCAATTTTCGCCACCACCAGAATGAAGGGAACGATTCTGGAGAACGTTGTGCTCAACGCCGATGGAACCCCAGATTTCGATAACGGCTCTCTGACTCAGAATACTCGGGGGTCATACTCAATCGAGTCAATCGATAACAGAACAATGGACTCCATGGCAGGCAATCCGAAGAACGTAGTTTTCCTGACTTGTGATGCGTTTGGCGTTCTTCCACCATTGTCTCGTTTGACGCCCGAGCAGGCCGCGTACCACTTCATGTCTGGATACACGGCCAAAGTTGCAGGTACGGAGATGGGCATAACAGAGCCCCAAGCAACTTTCTCCACATGTTTTGGAGCTCCATTCATGCCCCGCCACCCTTCGGTGTACGCAGACCTCCTTTCAAGCAAGATTCGCAAAAATAACGCCAAGTGCTGGCTAATCAATACGGGATGGGTAGCAGGGGGATATGGGGCAAGTAGCCGAATCAAGATCAGATGGACAAGGGCCCTACTGAACTCCGCATTGGACGGCGATCTAGACGACGTAGTATTCGTCGAGGATGAAAGGTTCGGATTCACAGTACCAACAACATGTGAGGACGTCCCCGACTCCATACTACAGCCCAGAGATACGTGGCACGACAAGAAGAAGTATGACGGTACTGCGAACGTCCTGGCTCAGATGTTCATCGAGAATTTCGAACAATACTCGGACG
>DAJH01000068.1:0-1343 GCA_002498925.1 Euryarchaeota archaeon UBA173
ACCAGCATTGGAATTACCAATATTGCAAAGAATGACATCATGAAGATTCCGAATCTATAGTCGGGAGAATCATCTGATTTTGAATACGAACCGTCGAATTCCATGGAGGCAGAAGTGGATGATGCGACCCTTCCTAGCGCAGCTCCGAAAGTGGCTGCGAGAGGGAGGGTCAGGATTCTCAGATATCCATCATTCTCCATTGCTCCGTTTGCGAGATAGTCGACTCCGAGGAACAGCACCATTAGGGTGGCAAAAACCACCGCCACAGGGGCCAGTCCCATCAAGGGGATTTCGACTCTTATCGCGTCTTCTTTTCCGTTCATTGGTATTCACCGTCTGCTACAGCCTGAAGGCTAGCGTCGCCGCGATTTTACTTACTGTTATAACCGTTCTTAGAACGGTTGTGAAATGAACAGTCGAAAACGGCGATTCTAGCGCCTCAGGGCCCTATGTCCTATGTCGGACCGATAATGCGAACCTTCTAAATTGACATTTTCGATAATTTCGTATGCTGTCGAAACAGCGGCTTCGAGTGTTGGGGCTATACCTGTGGCAGCTAGAACCCTGCCTCCTGAAGAGACGAGTGTCCCCTCTCTCATGGAAGTCCCTGCATAGTGCACAATACCAATTGTTTCACCTTCTTCTATGGAAGCCTCGCTTCCCGATATTAAGCCCCCCAATTTAGGCGATTCCGGATAGCCTTCCGAAGCCAGAACTACGGTCGCAGCAGACATCCCAGAGAAGGAGGGTTCGATAGAACTGAGGCTCCCCTCTGCAGCGGCCAATAGGAGTTGCCCGAGATCGCTTTCAATTAACGGCACTGTGACTTGAGTCTCGGGATCTCCAAATCTCACATTGAATTCGATCACTCGCGGGGCTCCGTCTTTGTCTATCATAAGTCCCGCATATAGGCATCCCCTGTAGGGAGTTTCCTGATTCCTCAGGTGATGGTGCATTGGCCCTACTACCTCATCTATCACTCTCTTCATCACCGATGGAGAGACGACCGGTGCGGGTGCGTAAGCACCCATTCCGCCAGTATTCGGGCCCATATCATCATCGAAGGCCCTCTTGTGATCCTGACTCGGGGGGAGGCATACAAAACCAGTTTCGTCCATGACCACCAGCACCGAGGCTTCCTCGCCATCGAGATGCTCCTCCATCAGAACAATGCCATCTTCACCCAAGGCAAAAGAAAGAGCTTTTTCCGCTGCAATCCTATCGGATGTTACCGTGACTCCCTTTCCTCCTGCGAGAACGTCCCTCTTGATTACCCAAGGACTATGAAACGAGTCTAGGGATTTGGGGATGTCTTCGACGTCTTTGATTACTTGGCAACTACC
>DAJH01000068.1:1721-15752 GCA_002498925.1 Euryarchaeota archaeon UBA173
AACATCGCTCCTTCGGAATGCGGGCCGAAGCAAGGAATTCCATGCTCCCTCAATTTGTCGGCGAGGCCCAAAACTAATGGCGCCTCGGGACCAATTACAACTAAGTCTGCTTGAATCTCAATGGCTAGTTCGACGAGTCCGTCTATTTCACTTGGACCAATATCGTGGTTGACCCCCAATGACCGTGTACCTGCATTCCCTGGGGAAGTATGTATCGACCCCACAGAAGGGCTTCTTGACAATCCTATTGCAATGGCGTGCTCTCTTCCGCCCCCGCCTACAATGAGGACCCTCATCCCTGCCACGCTCATGCGCACCGCCGATAGGGCATAATGTATACTGATGAGTGATTTCAATAGGGGACTGACTTCAATCCCAGTCTGTAGCCAATGATATTTGTAGCCCTGTGAATTACTGGTGTCAGAACCAATAAGGCCAGTATCTCGTTAGTTAGACCGGGTTGCGTAATTACCTGACCATCGAATAATATGAATGAAGCTGCGAAAATGGCTAGTGCGAAAGTCATCGTATCTAGCAGTGGGGCCTGGGAGCTTTCTGAGCCCTCTCTCTTGTGCCCCTTCCTCCTCTTGAAGAAAGATCCGATGGTGTCTCCAGCCATACAGGCTGCCCCCAGGGTGAATCCCATGACAAACGCAGCGCCCCAATCGTTCCCAAACCAAAACCAATTATCTGGAGTGGCCCACAATATTGGGTCAATAAATGGCCTACTACTAGGTTGGGACCTCCCTCCCCACCAGTGATGTGTTACCATTGTAAGGAAGCCACTGAAAAGAGCGCCCCCGAAGAAGCCATTCCAAGACTTCCCATCGCCCAGTATTCGATAGCCATCGCCGAGGGTCTTCCCGCCATCAATCACTAAACTATCGAAATCGAACTTTTCTGGAATCCATTTTCCGAAAAGCATGGCACCGGTATTTGCTAGATAGAATGGCCCATACATCATCAGAACGGTAATCACATTCAACAAGAATCCCCATGATGATTCGTCGAATGAGTCGGCTAACGTTTGTACTGCATCCACGACTCGCCCACCGTTAATTGGTGTATGAGTGATTTGGTTCCATCGAACAATGTGCCCGGATTCGCAATAACAGGGAAATCATTGATTTGCCTATGGGGCCGGCTCGATTCATGAGTATACGCTCGGCAACGACAATGACCTTTCTTCTGATGGCTTCGATTTGCATTTCTTGTATTCAGGTATCAGCTGAGGATCCAGACCTGGTGATTGACACTGACGTAACATGGGGCTCCGAAGAGGTAATCGACGGGGTGATCAGAATTGCTGATGGTGGGACTCTAAACCTCCTAGAAACAGATGTCAGCGTTTCTTCGGGCTCCACCATAGTTGTAGAGAGGGGTGGCTCACTAAATTTGGACGGTTCCTCCCTTGCTTCGACCACTCCTCCCACCGGGATTACTAGTTTTGGTTACTGGGACGAGGAAAGAAGGGGTTCTTTCAGAGTGCCTTCTGATGGAATTGATGGTGATTTCTCCCTTACTATGCACTCAGTGGGGGGCGCCAGCTACTATGGCGGACAGGCATATGTGGGCGATTCCGATCCAGTTTCTTTGAACGGTACAGAGCATACATTCCATTTTTCCGACCTGGGAGGTGATGATGTTTGGATAGGGCTGGTCGGTTACGGATATTCTTCTGTGTCTGTCTCAAGCGTCACTCTTGACACGGGAAATTCTCAGATCTCTATTGAGGGAGTAGACTTAGACAGTGTCAACATGATGGCGGCTGGAAACCATGGGTTCCAGATTTTTATTGCTGGAAATATGGAAGTGGATAATTCTGTAATTTCAGGAGGAGGAATCACGATAGAGGGCGATGGAACACTGGATTCTGATAGCGGTACATTTGACAGAGTTGGCCCGATTGTCCTTTCAAGCGATGATTCTTCAATCGACATATACGGGGAGTCTGTCTTTGTCGATAGCTTGGACGATCATGACATCAGAGGGACCTCATTCTGCGAGATTAGCTGGGGTGACTCTGTGCTAGGCTCTGGAGACTCAGAGAGAAGCGGGGGCCTCACTGACAGGTGGGAAAGAAGAGTCGTGGACCAGAGGCTTATCTTCGATTCTGTTGATGTTATCTTTGAAGTCGATGGAATGGGTGTTGAAGGAGGCACTTCATTCCAGTCATCCAGTGACTCCGAGGGGATTGGAATTGTAGATGGGGGCGGAGAAAGGGTCGTGCAGATTAGGTGGTCGGACGGAACTTGGTGGAACGAGTCTGCCACCATCAACATTGTATCTTACAGAACTGGATGGAATCCGGAGGCTTCTGGAATTGACAACTATGGTGGTAGCGCCATCCCACTTAATTGGGGGCAAGAGCAGGTAATTGACCAGTTCACTCCTGAGATAGAGTGGGAGTCCATTACCATAGTTGGTGAAGGTGAGGCCTCGACATCGCAGTCAGTAGCTGTCTTGGCTGAATTTGCGAACAGAGGGACTGCTTCTGCCAGCTTCTACATTACCTGCGACATAGCTGAGACTGGGGTTCAGGCCGACATTGGAGGATTCCAGGGGGTAGTCGTAGGAGCTGGAGAGTCGATGGATCTCCAATTCGGATGGAGGGGTGGCGAGGCAGGGACATTCAGCCTGGACTGCGAGATACTGACTCCTACTCAGCTAGTTGATGATAGCGCATTCGGAGGAGGCACAATGACGACTGGATCCGTGATTTGGAGTGAGCCTGCGGATGAAGAGGGGCTTGACATTCTTCCAATATTGGTTGCACTAACGATTGGCATTGGCATAGTCATGATTTGGGCTTACAGACGGGCCAAAGAGAGTGGGTTAGAGTCTTTCGAGGATGATGATTTAGACGAATACTAGTGACTCACTAGCAGCTCGAGGCGACCGTCCATGCCTCGTCCGTAGCAGGATTTCCCTCATCATCAGCACCTTCTTCCGAATATTCATAGTATGATGTGTGGGATACGACGCTTCCATCCGACCATGGAGATATCTGGGTAACCTCTACGATGAAGTGATAGCACCCGTAGTCATTTTCCTGCCAGTCTTCTTTGGGAATGTAAAGTGTGTTCAGAGCAGCATTCTGAACTGATCCTGCCAATGGTAGCTGAGAGCCCTCTGAGCCAACCATTGCCGAGCCAGTTCCGTACTCTCCAGAACTACTGTCCCACGATGCCTGTCCATTTACTACCGTAACAATTGGGTAGGTCACCACAATATTCCCTGCATACTCCATTCTGGCATCAAGGGTGTAGTCAGCCTCAACCAGGCCAGCTGGCGGAAGTCCGCCTAACGTCTCCAAACCGGCCCAAGCGGTCAAGGCGACACCCATCAGGCAGCTGTTCTTGTTGCCCTCACAATTATCGGAGTTGGTCGAAATAGCTCCGCTAGTCGAGCCTTGAACGCCCGTAACTGTCCTAGAAAGGGATGCGGAGTCGAGGGTTGCCACCATTGTAGATGAGCCCGCGATAATTTGTATTGTGTAGGGGGAGTCCGGCAGAGCATTGTCAGCATAGAAATCTGAAACAGCCAATGAAATTGAACCGTAATCGCCCTTCCCATCACTCTTGCTTATCGAGAAAGATGACGTTGTCGACCATACTACGTCTCCAGATTGCTCTATGGTGACATCAGCATCTATGGTGGGGCTTGTGAGTGAGTTCTGTCTGATCTTGACTACCATTGTATCTCCGTCATCGCTGAATTCGATCTCGCCCATGGACATCTCGCCCTGCAGAACCGTACCAAGAATCAGGGGGAATCCCAGTAAAACAAGGTAAGCCCCGACTACTATTGCAGCCCTAATCTGACTGAATCCATCTTTGCCGGGAAGGCCTATCCGTAACCTCCACCAAACCACGGCAAAAGAGGCGATTATTGTGACGGGGACCAGAATGCTGAGGGGAATGAAATCCAGGTATATGCCGAACCACATTATTAGGGCAAATGGAACTATTGCGAAGAGGAGGAGAGTTTTGAGAATATCAACGGAACCAACATCCCTTTCAGGGATGTTAACAGCGGTGCCAGGCACTGCCTCAGCGACCACTTCATCGACCATTTGCTGCTCCTTTGCCTTCTCAAGTAGACCTCCATTACCCATTCGAGCACCTCCTATTTCGGTAGAGTGGTCGGGCATCGCAGTTATCAACCCGTTGCCAAAGAGGGCCGAGCCCGTGCATTTAGAATAATCTAGAGTCCAAGGGAGTGATTTCCCCGTCACTATCAATGATTACTGGATCATCCTCTAGACGGTTCCTTCCCGCTATAGCGGCAGCGGCCAGAGCGGTCATCATCATTGACCCCAAAGCGCCGAATCCAGGAAGGTAGACTCCACGGATGTAGATGGTCATCGACTGAATCATGTAATTTGGGATGCCCTCAGTCCTTACCGAATACTCTGAAGTCGCCTTGAATTGTAGGTTGAAGTATTTGTCAGTCCAACCTTGGTTCTTGGGTGTCCTCATCTGAATCCTCACCTTCTCAGCAGGAGCCAGGGACTCAATCTCGACAGAAACTAGAGGGATGCTGAGTTGGAATCCCTCGTCGTTTAGCTCATCGTAGTTTACTATCTCAACATTGAACCTATCCATGGCGTTACCGTCATTGTAAACATCGAAGGTCAGAAGCATGTCCACCCTGGGCCTCAATTGCATGAAGGCAACATCAGAAGCCACCCTAAGTCGGCTGAACTGCTTTATCACTGCGAGAACCTTGTAGGTAGTCGGGGTCCCAACTACTGTTATTCCATTAGCCTGAACTACTTCAGCAGTTATTGAAATCTGATGCTGTCCCTCGGGCATCCTTAGATCCGCTCTGAGAATAACCTGGAAGCTAACATCCGCACCCGAACCAACAGTCATAGATGCCGGTCCGGCCGAGATTAGAGACCCTGACTGTATCTGTATATTCACCTTCTCACTGTGTATGGTTGGATTTTGGAGGACGCAATACACTATCGAAGTCCTGGTCGCACCCGGGTAAACCTCGACTGCTTGGGGGTTGTCGCAGGTAAGCGTGATGTCGGGAGTAGGGTTAGTCTGTGCCTGCACCGAAGCCGCCCCAGCCCATGTGCTGAGGAAGTAAACCATCAGAATCAGCATACTGGTTCTAACACTTCTACGCGTGGCCATCGTAACGATGCCCACAAAGACCGTATTTGAGACTTCGCCCAACTAGTACTGCAATAATCACGGTTAGTGGGGCAAATTAGCAGGCGGTTTGGTGGACCCGACCGGATTTGAACCGATGACCACTCGGTTATGAGCCGAGCGCTCTAACCAACTGAGCTACGGGTCCTGCATCAGGCTGGCCCGCATCCGAGTCATGAACCTTGCCGAAGCCCTCAGTGTCAGATTACGCTCACGCACAACCATCAAGCGTCGCCCCCTCCCTTCGCGGGACATGACGAAGCTGTGGGTGATGTTCTTCACGTCGCTTCTTCTTGTCTCGGCGATGAATTTCTACGCCGTGATAAGAGAGCCAGATATGATTGAGATTGATGAGATAAGGAACTTCCCGAGGGAGACTGTGAAAATAGAAGGGGTGTTGACCAGTTATGTTCGAGACCCGTATGGGGAGGGTGCAGACCGGATTGATCTTCAGGTACAGGAAATTGGCGGTCACTCTGTTGCTAAAATCAGATGGAATATCGATTGGAACAATGAGGTGCCCCCAATAGGGACTGTTGTAACTGTTGAAGGGGAGGTATCCGAGTGGAATGGTAGAATTTGGTTACAATCCAATGGTTATGGTGCGGTGATCGCTCAAGGTGAGTCAATTGAGTTCACTGAAACCAAACTGGTAGAAGTCGGACAAAATCCAGAGAGTTTCTCTAATTCGTCGCTTTTGATTGACGGATGGCTGAGCGAATCTCTGGCGCCTGATGTGACCTACCACTCACTTTATCTGATGGACAATCAGGTGTATGGAGGGGCCGATCACCTCCTGTACATCCAGGTCGAAGGGAGAGTGATAGAATGGGTAGAGTCTGGAAGTCACGTGAGGATGAAGGGCTGGCTACAGTTTGATGAGCGGAGTTACCGATGGAGGTTACTAGTTCAGGCTAGCGAGGTTGAAGTTCTGAATCAGGGCGAGGTCGCATACATTGACTGGGAGGCAGAGGCGTACGCATTGACCTATGACGTTGGAAAGTTAGTCATCGTAACAGGAACTGTTGGTTTGGACAATGGTGAATGGTACGTCAAGGGCCCCGCTCCGACTGATAGATTATGCCTACTACCTTCTGATAGTGACCTCTCGGATACCACATTCGAAGGAAGAACTGGAGACTGGGGGGGCAGGCTAGTCTGGGCCCTCGACGAGGCCGCAGTATGCCTAGACAGGGGGTTCAATACAAGCTCGGGGCGAGAAACTGGGGGATTCGGGGACGATTACACTGAATTGAGAGATGTGTCAATGGACCCATTCTCTTACATTGGTGGGAACTACACGTTCCAGGGCTGGATCACTGACCCAATCTCCCCAGACTATGACAAGGGATATGTCGGAGACGGAGAGGACTACTACACAAGGGATACGAAGCTTAGGATTGAGTTAGTGGGTGAGCATTCCGAATTTATCGAGGCGAATCAGGAAATAAGATTCAACGCGACGGTTCTGTGGTCTGCAGCGGATGGGCGTGTAGTTCTGGAAGCTAGGTCATGGACGCTTGGAGAAGCCCCCGCTCCCTCATTATTGAACTGGGGAGACGGATACAACTCATGGAGGTGGGATCTCGGAAAGATGGTTCAGCTGACAGGAGAGGTCATCGCTGACGAAGATGGAGGCCAGTGGATTTCCAGGTCGGGTTCGGATGAGCGGGTTTGCCTACTTGGCGATGGAACGGAATATCTCGACCAGCTATCGATTGGTGAGCCCGTTGAATGGGTAGGAAGGTTAAGCATGGAAGAAATCGGTTCCGATAGTGCAGCGATGTTCTGTATTGATATCCGTTGAGGTGGGAAGATGGATCCTGTAGTAGTTGATTTTGCATGGCTAATTGGCTCATTTGTATTTGGAGTTGGGCTAGGCTGTCTGACAGGGCTGATTCCGGGCTTCCACGTTAACAATGTGGCACTGATCGCACTCAGCCTCTCACCTGTGGCAGTAGGAATAGGAATACCACTAGATGCGGTAGCCGGAATTATCGTCGCTTGTGGAACTGTCCATACATTCCTCAATTACATCCCAAGTGCCCTTGTTGGCGCTCCCGACGATAACATGGCACTGGCACTCCTGCCTGGGCATAGGATGCTGATATCTGGGCAGGCCGCCCAAGGGGTTGCTTACTCGGCCAGAGGTTCACAAATGGGAATGCTGATGTCGATTCCTCTGCTGATCGTGGCTAGGCTGATGTTCGGGGAAAATCCGGGACTCGGGCTTTACGAATCTAGCAGGGACTTCCTTCCCTGGCTACTTCTGATTATCTCGATTTTCCTAATACTAACTGAGACCACTAGGTTATCTTGGCCCTACTGGATGCAACGCGCGACGAGTGGTCTCGTGTTCTCTCTTCCGAGGCCCATCAACATCAACATACCATTTGGGAAGTTTCGATTCAAGAGGAAGTGGGAGAATCTCAACTTGAGCCTTGGACCTAGTTCGAGAGTTGCGGGGATTCTGGTTGCTAGCGCATTCTTCCTGCTTACTGGATTCTATGGTTGGGCTGTTTTCGAATTACCGGGAAGATCGCCCGTAGGTATGCCATCTGCGACTCTCCTCTTCCCGGGACTGGCCGGACTGTTTGGGATTGCTAACCTCATAGACATCTATGTGACGACTTCTGAAATTCCCCCCCAGAAACAGAACTGGGAAATGCCGGCAATGAAGCCACTGGCAGTCCCCACGTTCCTTTCAGCGGTAGTATCGTCAGTAATGGCGATACTCCCCGGGATGACTGCTGCGCAGGCCACTGTGGTAGTGATGAGTGCGAGGAACCTGTGGGGCAGGATGACCGATCCAAACTACATTCCAGCAGATTTCGAACACGGGATTCAACCCGGATTCAATCCGAGGCCAGTGACTTTAGAAGCTTCGGACATGGAGGGGCTATCCGAGGATGAGATGGAGCTATTCGGGGCTGCACTGGAGGAAGCTGGCGAGACTAGTCCAGATTTGGACCTGAGTGCCCAGAGCCAGCAACAGGATTTGGAGGTCATAGCCGTTCTATCATCAGTAAATACCGCAGTAACTGTGATGGTGCTTGGATTCCTATACATGGTGGGCAGACCCCGAAGCGGGGCTGCTTTGGCATTGAACATGATGTACCCAATAGACGGGTGGAACGCGGTTGAGCCGCCTGCTGATTTCGTAAGGCTTCTTGGAATAACGATTGCCGCTGGACTATTTGCGGTTCCCGTGATGATAGAGGTCGGCAAGGGGATGCTGAAGGTGCACGAGATAGTTCCCCTCAGGACGCTTGTATTCTCGGTTGCGGCTTTCGTAAGCGTCCTGGTATGGCTTTCGACTGGATGGGTCGGGGTAGGAGTCCTAATTGTTGGAACAGGACTCGGCCTAATGCCGCCCAGAATTGGGATTAGGAGAAGTCATGCCATGGGGATAATCCTAGTCCCCATAATGCTCTACACGTTCGCGCAAACGTTCGATAGCTTCGGATTCATTTAGACAATTAACATGGGTAATCCGAGATTTCAGCGAGTGTAACGCTTATGTCTTGTACATGTGTGGGACGGAGGGAGAGTGACAACAATGAACGACAAATCAACCAAGGCAATTGCAATCGGAGCGCTGCTCCTTCTAGTGAACATAGGCCTAGCTGTGACGGGATTCGTGGACAGCCAGATCGAGAGCGGGGTTCAGACCCAAGTCGCAGAGGGTTACGATGGACTGGATGAAGATGGTAAACAAGACTGGAGCATAGACTACGACGAAGATTGGCACGTTTCCACCGCCGAGAGAGTTTACTATGCCTACAACCTAGATGTGGAAGCAGCAGCAGCAGCCGACGATATTTGCGGGGCTGCTTGCCATGAGAAAATGGGGCCGTTCATCTATGAAGTGACGACCACAAGGGAGATCCTTGACTTCGACTACGATGCGGGCACAATGACCTACTCAGAGTATGATGTCTTCGAGTGGTGCGAGGATTGTACCCACGAAGGGATGCCTTCGATGTCGGGAGACACTGACATCACCCAGGTCAACATCCTTTGGAACACCCAGAGAATCGGTGGAATGGGCAGTGGGATAGAGTACGGCGAAATCTTCGCAAAGGGGATGTTCGCCGCACAGATGATTGAGTTCGACATCTCGAACAGAGCACCTAGCATCTGGGCCTCCGAAGATATTGACGGAATGGTTGATGTCTTCTCGGGAAGTCTGCAAGCCATGGGCATGGATGAAGTGAATGCATCCATATTGGCACCATCCGGAGTTCTTTCTGGCGTCTACTCGGGTGCCGACGCAACTGTCAGCGACATCCTGAACAACACGGATATTTTCTTCGACTACACCGATGGGATACTTTACGACGCAGTGGACCCATCGACAGTTGACGAAAATGGAAATGGTGGGATATGCATCGCGTTGACCTGCGACATAGGGCCCGTTCTCGTCACTGGGATGGGCGCACCTGATGGTGGCCAGGTCACTGCTACACGAGCGGCCCTCTATGGATATGCAGGTGCCGACGAAGCCACGGTAGCCGCGATAGACGCGACTGTTTTCGGACTTGCAGCGAGCAAGTTCGTCGAGCATGGTGGCGGCGCTGAGGTCAATAATGAGACTCCACAGCTCAGAGAGAGATTCCAAGAGGTCAGCGGAGTCAATATAATCAATCCAGATACCCTCAATACGCTTCTTTTCGACCCTAATGTCGGACTGATGGGTTCGTTCGAGATTTCTGGAATCCCGCTCCCGGGAATGGTAGTAGGGCTACTACTGCCACTGCAATCCGGATCATACTTCGAAGCTATGGAGACTTACAACGTCGGACTACTCACAGTAGTTGCCATAGCCGAGTACGCGGAGCCATGGGTCGGACTTGGACTCCTAGGGGAGCCGACTGAGTTCGAGCTAATCCTCACTGGAGGGCAGGGGACGATGGTGGCCAACGACTGGTGGCTAGCTTCCTTCGGAGACTACGACCCATTGGGAGGGACCTACATCGAGATAGGGCTCAACCGCGGTGACTTCGGCGGAATGTCTGCTATGAGCGCAGAGAAGGCGGACTTCATTCTCAATGATCCCGTCATCGGACTCAAATCTTCATTCCCAGCAGCCTTCATGTACGGGGAGCTCTCTGGAATGACCCTTCCTGACGAAAATGGGGAGCAGGTCGTTTGGGACGATGCGTACGTATCGAATCTGTATGGCATCTCGGAAGATGCCGCGAAGGCCCTAAGGGACTGGGTCGGAAACTTCTACTTCGACACGGTGATGCCAGTTCTACTGAATTTCGTGACGGGTAATGAGCCCGTAGTCACGATGCCGATCAGTAATTGGCTGTACGGATGGAATGATGCTGTGAACACCTACTTCGGATTCTTCCCCTGGGTTAGCCTTGAGACCAATGACACATACTACGGCTCTGACGGAGTCAGCACTGGAGACCGCTCCGTCTACATGGTCAGCACATCTGGGGATGGCGTCGGGCAGCAACTGATGCAGGGGTACATCAACTCTGATGGCAACGGAATGTGCGACTACGACTATGATTCTGATGGAGCCTTCCTAGGTTACGACTTAGAGTGCGCTGAGAACCAGACCTATGGGATGACTGAGCACCTGCCATGGAGGGCACCTCACAGAGAGGATAGCGCTCTGGGCCTTCTTTCTGACCACGTAGGAAACCCAGTTACATCTCTGAGTGGCACTGTAGGCGGAATTGCTGATGCTGACGAGTCCTTCGATGTTAACCTGATCGGGTATACAGTTGCCAACTCGGAGGTTGGCAACACGGTGACCCACAAGGGCATCGAGATGGTCGAGCACAGAGTCACCGCTGATCCTGCATCAAATCAGATTCAGGGCAAGCTGATTGGCTCTGCAACGTTCGTCGATGCCATGCCAGGCGCGCTTCCAGTTTACCTGGGAGCGGACATTGATATGAAGGTCGAGCCGTTGTCGAACGCACTAATGTACGGAGATGTTGAAGTCACCTTCTACCTAGATTTGAGAGGAGTGGGTAGCATGAATCCGGACTTCGATTCCACCGATGTCCACCCTGTTTTCGTAATCAACACGTTCTCCGAGATCGAGGATGACCAAGCATCGGACTTCAGAGCGGCGGTTAGCGATAACCTTGGACCCACTGGATGGACTAACTTCGGCGGAAGCGTCGGAGGCACTCTTGCGATCATCGCCTACGCACAACTCGCTTTCTACGTCATGGGGATAGGCCTGATAGGATACGGGATGTCGAAGAAGGACGAATGATACGTAACACATGTGGAACGTTTCCGCGAAGGGTTTGAACCCCGTCGACGCGACGGGGGGCCATGAGGGACCATAGGGGCCTTGTTTTGGCGACGCTGGTTGCCATCCTCTTGAGTCCGTTATGCAACATTACCCCGGAGTCGCTATCCGATGAAGCACGCAATGTGGCGGGACGGGATGCTGCCTGTACCGGAGTGTGTATCAACGAAGTGATGCCAAATGCCGATGGATCTGACCAAGGAGTTTACCCCAGTGGCGAATGGGTGGAGCTGTTCAACTCTGGAACTTCAGATGAAAATCTAGAAGGCTGGGCGATAGTCGATATCGGGGGATGGTACCATCCAATAAACTCTGAAACATGGGTAGAATTCGGCGAATTGGAGACTCCATTCATACTGAAATCTGGCGAATACGCCGTAATAGCCGAGAATGAAGTAGGGACCCTCAGGCTGAACAACGGAGGAGAGACGATCTACCTCAAGAATCAAGATAATGCCACCGTCCATGAGGTGATTACTGGAGAGGCGTCCAACGGAGTATCCATGGTAGTCGATCCTTCATCCCCTGGCGGTGCATGGGTAGACTCACTGATGCCAAGTCCGGGTGCCGAGAACCAGGGTGAACAAAACTCAGGCGGCCCAGTGGATGTCGAACCATCCTGGTGGGATGGCGAGTTCAATGTCAAGTTCACTAGGATTATGCCCGGTGAAGTCCCGGACAGAAGTAACGACTGGTTGGAGATTACTAATCTCGGTTCAGAGGAAGTGAGTCTCGATGGATGGAACATCACAAGAGTCCGTGCGAGTGGCCTCTGGCATTCGACAATAATCTCGCTGACCATTGGCGCCGGATCCTCGGTGGTATTAACAGACAATCCGTTCAATCTTCTCCAAGATGGAGGGATAGTGGCTCAAGACGGGAATGTGGCCCTCAACAATATGCCTTGGCTAGTCAACTCTGGTAGTTCATTTATGCTAGTTGAACCCAATGGAACCGTGGTGGACTCGATAGTGTACGGGGGCGGCATAGCCGAGATTGATGGTTGGGGAGGCCCCGCTATTTCAGTCCCCGGGGATGGGTCTCCCGGACTAATTCTGATGAGGGGATCGGGTTGTGGGGATTACCCTGACACCGATACTGGATCAGACTGGGAAGAGCGTTGGATCAGGATTGGCGCTTCTACGTTCTGCGATGGGGGCCAGTTCAGTGGAGAAGATTCCTCTAGCATTTCCCCTTCGATAGGTCCCGATAGCGCATTCAATGATTTGTACCATTGGATAGGACTGGCGGATGAGTCCATTCACTTACACATCTATCAATTCATGAGTCCTGACCTTTCACACTCACTTCTAGATGCCATAGATAGGGGGGTAGAGGTGACCATTTTGTTGGAGGAGGGGATATTGGATGGGTCTAGCACAATAGACAATCAGAGGGGGCACGCACAAACACTGCACGATGCCGGTGCTACAGTCTTCTGGATGGAGGACCCGACACAAATCAGCTCGCCGTACGCATACATCCACAGCAAAGTGGCGGTCAGGGACTCAGAGAGTGTTTGGATTTCGTCTGGTAACTGGAAGGAAACAAGTGTCCCTGCAGATGGAGTAGGCAATCGCGAGTGGTCGGTAATTCTGAACTCTGCAGAGGCAGCGGAGCTGGTCCTCTCGAGGCTGTCTTGGGACGAGAACCCAAACCACCTCCACATCTCCGAACATTCGTCGAGTCACTCCCCCTCGAATGGATGGTCCATGGAGGAGGCGAGTTACAATGGTAGCGTGACTGCCCCCCCTGAGATAGCAGGGGCATTCGATGCGCAGCTGATGACATGTCCCGATGATTGTGTGGATGGGGTGATCAGTATGATTGAGTCTGCCGATCATTCCATTGATCTCTCAGTACAGTATCTCGACTTAGATTGGTATTGGGGGTTCGGAGATAATCCAATCATTGGTTCGCTCTATGATGCCGCCAACAGGGGGGTCAAGTTGAGAATCATGCTAAACGGGTTCTACGCTGAATGGGACGAAGAGATAAGGGACACAATTCACATGTTCAACACTAATTGGAACGCCACTGAAGGATTGGATGCCACAGCTAGGTTAATGGCGTCATCAGACGACATTGTGAAGCTACACAATAAGGGTGCCATAATTGATGGCGAGAGTGTATTGGTCAGTAGCATGAATTGGGGCTCTAGTGCCACTCTGAGAAACAGGGAAATGGGTGTCCTGATACACCAACAGGAAGTTGCTGAGGTTTACCTATCATCGTTCAACGAAGACTGGTCTAGACTTGACTCCAGTACGGACTCTGACGGTGATCTCATGCCTGACTCATGGGAGCTCCAGTATGGCCTAAATAGGCACTCAGCAGCCGTTCTCGGTACTGCCCTGAGTGAGCAGTCACTTGACTTGGATGAAGACGGCTTGGATAATCTTAGGGAGTTCCAGTTGGGAGGCGATCCGCTCGATTATGACACTGATGGCGACTGCATCCCTGACGGCGAGGAGGAGTCCTTCGCTCAGAGCGTACTTCGCTCACCCACTCTGTCGATGACATCCGGAGATGTGGATGAGAACGGCATCCCTGACGGGGAGCAATGGGGGTGCGAGGAAC
>DAJH01000059.1:0-20087 GCA_002498925.1 Euryarchaeota archaeon UBA173
CCGAAGTGATCAGTGGTCGTCTTCCTCTGGTTCGTCGTCGGAGTCGCCCTCCTCCTCGGTTGGCGCCTCGGAAGCGGCCTCCTTTGCCGCCTCCAGGGTCTCCTCCATCCTATCCTTGAACAGGTCCTTCTTCTCCTCGAACTCCTTGTAGGCCTCCACGGCGCTGTCAATCATGGCGTACCTCGTCTGGATAGCCTCGCTGAGGTCCTCGAAGAGCTTCATGTGCTGGGCGTACCAGTCGTCCCTAGCCTTCATCTCGACCATCGAGGTCTGAAGTGCTGTGTCGAGCTCCTCTGCGACCTCGAACACCCTGCCGAGCCTCGCCTGCTCGCGAGTGTACATCTCCTGGGTCTTCTCCAGCTCGGGCTCAAGGTGCTTGACCCTGGTTCCGGCCTTGGCGCCATCTATCTCGAGTTCTCTTATTCGATTGTCCTTCTCGTTCAGTAGCGCCTCTAGGCCCTCCTTCTCGATCTCCTTGTCTATGGCGTCCTTCTCGAGTACCTCGATGTGCGCCTTGGCGTCTGAGAAGTCGGTTTCCAGTGCCTGATAGGCGACGTACAACTTGTCCAGACGCTCCTTTTCCATCGCCAGTTGCTCATCGACGTTGTCTTCCGCGGCCGGAACTTGCTCTTCCTCGCTCATGGTGCCCCTCAAACAACTCGGGCCACGCTTCCCCTTTAACCCCGGCGGAAAACGTGAGGCGAAAATATCGCATTATAGCCATTCACGAAGATATTGCGGCTATGGTGGATGACAGAACCGCAGTGAGTCTCTTCGCTGAAGGTATGTGCAGCTTCTCATCGGGGCCATGGGCGTTATTGCCGGGACCGGATGGACCAGTGCAGAGGAACTTTGCCTCTGGGTACCTTCCCTGCATCATTGCCATGAATGGGATCGTCCCGCCTATCCATGTCGCCAGAGGAGGTAGTCCTGAGAGGTGCATAGAGGCATCGTGAATGGCTTCTTTGACCGCCCCTTCCAGAGGGGGAGCGTCGAATCCGTTGGCTGATGAGTCCAGAGTGAACGTCACCTCGGCACCATATGGGGGATTGCGTTCTAGCGTCTCCTTGATAATCGGTTCCAGAGCATCAGCGTCCACCCCTGGCGGTATCCTGAAGCTCAGCTTCAAGTCCGTATTTGTCCTGAGTACGTTACCCGCGACTTGGACCGGTGGCATTCCATCTGCTCCGATGACGCACAGGGAAGGTAGCCAGTTCATTCCAAGTATCATCTCAGGGACGCTGTCGGCTACGGGGGTGAGGGTATCCACGGTAGGGAACTGTTCCCAGACCGAGTCTCCTACCACTGAGGCGAGTGATTCTGCCTTTTCCCTCAACTCGGAGCCTACATCGGCATACATCTCCGGAATTAGTACTCTTCCGGTAGCTGAGTCCTCTACTCTGTCTAGCAGGGCCCTGGCAATCCTGAATGATGACGGTATCGAGCCACCTGAGTTGCCTGAGTGTATTCCCTCATGGGATACCTTGACCGAGAGAGTCCCAGATACTAGTCCCCGGAGTGCCTCAGTCATCCAAATATGGTCGTAGTCTGGACCTCCACTATCCATTACGACAATCATATCAGGGTTCCCGAGGTCTTCTTTTAGAGAATCCAGATAGGGAGGCAGGTCGAAGGATCCGGACTCCTCGCATGTTTCAATCAGGAAGGTGCATTTTGGGTGTGGGATGCCCGACTCCTGAAGGAGTCTGACCGAGGTCACGCAAAGATAGCCGCCATATCCGTCGTCGATAGATCCCCTGCCGTACAGCCATGGGTCTCTCCTAACCGGCTTCAGGGGATGGAGCCCTTCGGACCATAGCTCTGGCTTGGATGGCTGCTTGTCCAGGTGTGAGTAGAATACCACCTCTCCTTTGCCAGTTCCCTCTATGGTGACAAGGAGTACTGGTGATTTGCCATCGATGGTATGCTTCTGATAGCTCATCCCTGAAATTCCCTGATCGTCTAGCCATGCACTGAACAGATCGATTGTGGCATCCAACTCCCCCAGTGAATCCCACTTCGGTTCGAAGAGGGGAGAGAGGGCCTTGATCTCGATGAATTCCCCTAGTGAGGGCAATATAGAGCTCTCCCACAGCTCATCACTACGTTCCATCATCCGGTCTAGGGTCTCCGACATGGGCCTGTGTGGGGGCTTGCACAAATGGACTCTTCTGCCATGGGGTAGTGAGTTTTCCTAGGGGCAGTTTCCACAAGAGCAAGTATGCTCTGAGATTCTGGACTCTGGTTGTAAAGACATCTTAGCTGCACTAGACAGTAACTGATCCAATTTCTCGATCGTTTTCCTGAACATGTCTTCGGGGTACTCCACGACTCTCCCTGTAATGCCCACTAGGATGGCAGGCCTCAGTACCTTTCGATGAGGGAGGTTCCTCCTTTTCCGCTCCTCTTCTATGGTGGAGAGGGCCAAGTAGTAGAGGGCTAGCTGCATACCATGGTGCTCTAGCATCTCTATTTCTGCATCGCACGCTGGCTCGATTTTGAAATTTCCATATGGCTCCATTAGTCCTTCTCTGACATCTGAGTTTACCCTGAAGGCCTCCTCGGTCTTGAGGTCTATTGGTCTGATTGCTCTTCCTTGCTCGGAGACCGTGCAGAGGACTAGGTCAATTACACCATCCATTTCTACTTCTGCCTCCTCTATCACAGATAGGGGCTCTGGGCCATCAGGGGTCCACCTGGACCTGACTATCGTGTCTATGGTCAACCTCCTTGACAGGTGGAATGGCATTTCGGTCCTCAGACCTTCAACCGTTTCCCCGTCGTTCTCTTTTCCTGATGTTAGGTCCCCGAGAGGGCCTTCCTTGATTCGGGATAGCATGGTCTGGGTTAGGGATCTGCACCCTTCCCTATCAGCCCCCGGTGGGAGCAGTTCATCGAGAACCTGGTTGATTATCGACACATCCTCGAGCTTGTCCGGAGTTATTTCCGTCCATGAATCGGGTAGGTTGGCATCGGCTAAGTCAGGAGGCCCTGGATTACCGAGGCCTATCTCGAAGGCCCTGTGTACTATGTTGCCCAGAGTTGCGGCGGTGACTCCCTTGGGGAGGTTTGGTGACTCCTCTTCCTCGGATTTAGAGGCGAAGATATCAGATTTCATAGCGGCTCTGGTCTCCAGCCAGTATCTTCGGCTGCACATCTGCAGGACTGGTATCCTGTGAGGAGCCACCCTGACTCTATTGGAGAGCTCTCTTCTAGGTGCTGGCATCGGGGGGACTTCCTTTCCGAGGGACCCTTGGGCTGCGTCATTTACCATCTCAATCCTCTGGAGGGGGGTTAGTGGGTTCGGGTGGTCATCGGCAGTGTCGAGGCAGTCAGGGTGGTGTATCAGTGCGAGACCGGGGAGCGTATTGGTGCCGAGGAACCCCCCAATCAGTGCACTCATTGGATTGATCAATCTATGTCCCCCATTGATGGTTCCCGAGTATGGCCCGAGCTTGTCTTTCTCTCTCAACCAAAATGAGTCGTCTTCATCGTCATGGCCAAATTCACTTCTTCTCCATGAGCCATGACGTAGAGACTCCAGCCACATCTGACCCAACTGGGGGATTGGGTTCGAGTATGTCCATGGTACGTACAATCCCTCTCCTGCTGGATTATTCCATTCTGTCCCTCTGGGGGAGCCTGAAATGATCAGCTTATTCTCAGCTCTTGTGGCAGCTACGTATAGGAGTCTTCTAGACTCTGCTTCCTTTCTTGCAGTGTGGGTCATTATGAGGTGTCTCCAAAGAGGAGAATGTGGGTGGTCCTTGCCCGTTTTCTTGATTGGCCATGGCTTGGGCCTCCCTCCAAACATCTCAGGTGTGACGATCATCCTGTTGGTGTACTCGTTCCTGAGGTTTGTCTGCCTTCCGGAGAAGACATCGGCGAGTATGACAACCTTTGATTCCAATCCCTTTGACCCATGTATGGTCATTATCCTGACTGCCTCATTCTGTTGAGGGGATGATGCTTCTAGTGCTGAGGAGTCGCTATCTTTGATTGCAGACACCCTATCCGCAATAATCGAGGGGTCTCCCCCGAACTCCCTCGATAGGGACTTGATCAGGGAAATGAATTCTTCAGCGTCTTGCCTGTCCCCAGGACTATTGTTGGCTACTAACAAATCAGAGTTGTCTATTGATTCCTCCAGAGCATCGATTATACGGCCAGATGGAGCGAGTTTTGCCCATCTGGATATTAGTTCCCTGAGGCGCTCATTGTCGGAAGTTTCAGCCAACCTAGTTATTAGGTTCTCATTTTCGACAGCTCCACTTAGTAAGTCCTGCAAACTGCTGTCATTCAGTCCGACTATGCTACTCCTGGCAACCCATGCAGCATTGTGCCTGGAGGTCGGACGAGCCAGGAACTGGAGTAGTCCGTTGAGGCAGTGAGCCACAGGCCTGTCCAGAAGGCCACCCTCCCTGTCTACCTGGGAAGTGACCCCTACGATGGACAGTTGTCGTACTATGGAGTCCCTCAAAGCACTCCTGCTCGGAAGGAGTATCATGATGTCCCCTGGGGAAACGGGATCCTCCTCCGGAAGTTGATTCCAGTTTCCCGATGGCCCCCTTACTCTGATGGGTTTCCCGTCGATGAGGTTCCTCACCCTCCTTGCAATAAGCAGGGACTGCCTTTCTATTGAGTTGGGGATCCCATCGGTGAATGGGTCTAGGGACGTAGTCAGGTCGACTGGCGGATCTTCTTTCCCGTCACTCATGACGGGGCATATCCACTCCAATGACCCCGGGTTTGCTTTTTTATTCGGACTCGGGAATAGTGGCTGGGGCGAGGCGTAGAAGTTTCCATCTGGCAGCCCCCTGTGCCTCTCAGAGAAAATGTCCTTCCACCATTCGTCCATTACTTCCAGGAGGCCTCCGTCCGTCCTGTAGTTTACTTTGAGCCTGATCAGTCCTCGCCGACGCAATCTTACCTCTTCTTGGTCGGGTTTTGGAAGGTGCTGGTCCGAAAGGTCAAAGGGTATCCATTCAATTAGATCAAGTCCTGCATTCTCAGCCATTCTTGATGCTTTGGTAAAGCCGGAGGAAACGGCATTCCTAGGGTCTCTACTCTCATCGGATCGCCTCAGTTCAGGACTCCGTGTTAACTCACTAACACTGGAGAATTCATGATCGTTGACAGACATCAGGTGATTGGAGTAATCCAAGAATCCTGCAACCTCGGCCTGTCTGAAGGCGTAGATGCTCTGCTTGACGTCACCCACGTAGCAGATAGTTGGCTGCCATTGGGTGTCTGGTGGCGACAGGTCACTGGAAAGTTGCTCCCTAGGCCCCCATAGTCTGGATAAGAGCCTCCATTGGAGAGGGGAGTTGTCCTGTGCCTCGTCGATGATGAATGCCCTGTATCTCCTTCTAATTTTCTTCAGTGTCGCCACCCTTCTCTCCAAGTCTTGTCTTATTGCGCCGAGTCTGCCGGATGACTCTGCAGCTAGTGATGGGGACTTCTCCAGTTTCTCGAGTTGGTTGAAGGCTGAGTGGATATGGTCGTCCCTCCATGGAGTCGATCCGAGTGAGTCGAGAGCCGAAATCAGCTGCTTGGGGTAGAATTTCTTGCATGCTTCAGGGCAATTCGCCAATAGCAGGTCACTCGTCAGACTCTGGATGTCACTGAAATCATCCACCTCATTAGTGTCCTTGATCTTCTTCAGTATTCCCTTGAATCCCAGATGTACCAGTCTCAAGTCGTTCAGATTCTGTGCCTCTCCATCTAGATTGAAATGGAAATCAGATGGCATTTTGCCGTCTGGGAGCCTTTCTGGTACCTCCTCGGGGAAGGATTCTGAGTATGGCTTTCTTTCTTCGGGCGAGCAAGGGGGGTTACGCGTGTCCAATAGCATTGCAAGTTGTGCGTAATGCAGGACGATGCTGCCGTTCTCGGTGGCATACCATCCATTCAGTCTGTCGTATATTTCATCCATCTCCGATCTGAGTCTCTCCTTGGTAGATTTATCGGATATCCTGCCAATGGTTTCTATTCCCCTGGGCCAGTTTGAGTCGTTGGGAAGGGTCTTAGCGACGCCGGGGAATATTTTCGGAGGGTCATTACCCGGCCTCTTTAGTAGAGATGCTCTGGAAGCCGTGCATTGCAGATGATGGCTGATCCACACAAGTTGCTCCCAGGGGTCAGACGGTCGTGACTTCGACAGGCTATCCATGCATGCCATCCTAGATTCTGCTGGCCACCCTTGTGGGGCGAAGTGGGTGGTGTTCCTTTTGATAAGCTCGCAGAAGTCTGTAGTAACTCCTTGTAGTTCGAGAAATACGTGTTCTATCCTTTTCGGGTCAATGGACGACATTATTCTACTGAGGAGGAGTTCTCCGTCTATCTCTCCTTCATTGTCGGAGATGGTCCGTACTCCCTCATCTATGAAGACCGAGTTTCTGACTAGTCCTCTCAGGATCCTGGAAGCGGTCCACCTTCCATGGTACATCCTCGCTATCCGATCCCTGGCTTCTAGTACCTTCTCAACAATTTCTCCATCCACTCCTGCATCTACAGCATCCCCTATTCTGGACCTCGAGCTAGGTAGTCTCCAGAGGATGTTGATTGCCTCGTCTATAGCCAGTTCCCTAGCTGCATCCGATATCTTCTCCTGTGCGTACGCATCTGCGAGGATGTTCTTGAACGGGGAAACTAGCTGGTTGAAGAACGAGTCTATCGTTCCCACCGGTGCGTCCTCTAGTTGGGCTAGAAGCATCTCGGGGTCTCCGACATTAGCGACTCTTGATTCATCCGTGATGCTCAAGTCTTGAATCTTCGACCTGAGTCTGTCTTTCATCTCATCCGCGGCCTTGTTTGTGAAGGTCAGTAGGACCACTTCGCCCGGAAGAAGCCCGGGCCATTTCCGGGGGTCGCTGATATCTGCAGGGGCTGAGATGTGCGTTCCCCCTCCGGGGCGCGGTGGCCTCTCGGGGATGGGTGTCAGCCTAGTCGCCCTCTGGTCACTGGATAGGTAGTGTTGAATTACCCTGTCAACAATCGTACTGGTCTTGCCGGTTCCTGCTCCTGCGTCGACTACTATGTGGGAGTCGATATTGAGTGCCAATCGCTGACCGGTATTCAGGAGCATCAGAAATCATCCTCCAATCTGACGTCACATGCACTCTTGACTGGGCAGTACCTGCAAGACGCTTTGGACGGGGTTGGGTGTACTTTCCCATGTGATGCGGATTGTGCTGTCTTCAGAGCGACCGAGAGGCGATGTGCCAACCATGCCCTGAATGGGTCGCTCTCACTGGCGGCGCTCTCGTCGGGGAATCTGAAAAGCTCGTGGGTTAATCTCGTCCTCTCCCCTATTGCCTCAGCACTGACAAAGCCTTCTGAGACCTCGATACGATGCTCAGAATCGTGTCCGAATAGGGATATTCCAGCTCCAACAACTAGGTCCCCTGGGTGATTGACCTCCCATGCTCTGGAATATATTGCCAACTGAAGTTCATCGAGGAGCCCTGTCCTATGTCTTTCCTCTGGTGTCTTCCCGATTGAGGTCTTCAGATCTCTTATGGCGACTAGTCTCCTAGGTTTCCAGCCTGAGCCGTGAATCCTCAGAGGTGCTACAGTGTCGCTTCCGTCCTCGTTCACCCAAATCAGACCCGTTTCGTCATGAGGAAGCAGATCTACCCGGTCTATCCATCCTCTGACAAGAATCGAGGGGACGTCTTTCATTTCGGGGATGTGAAGTTGCTTACTCAGAGATATCTCTGTTCCTGATTTATTCGGGCCTGAGATATCCCATTCGACTGCTATGGGCATTGCGCCGGAGACACTGAATTCGGAGGATATCATGGCTCCGATCCTACCTGAAACTGACTTTGGTTCCGGATTCGAAAGCCAGTCTCTCCAGTCCTCTTGGCTCATCCCTGACAGTTCTTTGCGCCAGTGTGTCGACGTGGCGTCTGTCCGTTCCAGCCAACGGGCCCTTGAGTCTAGGGACTCTAGTGCTGTTTTCATCAAGGATTCTCCTGTAATCCCAGATTTTTCTATGCTGATTGGGGATTCCCCTCTGAGTACCTCCTCCACGTCCCTCTCCTCTCCCATCTTCATCCCCAGTACTTCGTGAAGGATGTCGTAGTGAATATCATGCATCAAATCTCCATGGACTCTCTGGTCTAGATCTTCGGATTGGCTCTCGTCTTCCCTGGCTCTCAGTCCACTGGCCAGCCAACCCCTACGGGGGCATCTCGCCCACTCCTGCAGCCTGCTAGCAGACCATATCCTAACGTTCTGAATTGGGCCCCCCAGATGCCCGTTTCTGGCATCGGAAACTATTGATCCAGTGGCGTTTAGTGAAAGTGGACGAGGATCTATTGGTGGAAAAACTGGCCATCTATCCGAGCTCCTTGGCGTATGCTTGTTTCCCTCTTCGTCAGCATACTTACTCCCTGATTTGATGAGGAGATCTGTATCAATTGAGGTGAAGTGATTCAAAGCGGCGTCTGAGAAGTGTCCATCGGGACCTACATTGGTGGGCTGACGCGCCTCCCTATCCCTCTGAAGTTCCACGTCAAGAGGGATTGAAATTGAGTCGGGATTCAGAGGTGGTCTTTCAGGGGATATCATTCGGATTAATTGGGATCCTTCGGACTGTCTCTTGTCCCTGGGGCTTAAGGGGGCTTTCTCATCATACGCGTATACCTCTGGGTCTTCCACGAGATCAATGGTGATCTCCCTGATGGGTGCAGCTGCTGGCGTGGAGGAGTCGGTGCTGGGATCCAGGATTACTACCCTGGGCGAGCAATGGAGGATGTTGGAAAGGTAATGTCTAGCGTCCATGATTGGTCCCTCGGGACCCAGGAGATTTCTCGAGTGCCTCTCACTGTCGCCTAGGAATGCGAACTTAGGGACCTTCAATTTCCACGAAGAGCTTGAGGTGTTTGCCATGATCAGTAAGTCGGAGGAGCATCCCAACGTCATTGCCGGGCTCATTAGCCTGATTCTGCTTGTGTTCATGGGATTGTTTGAGATGGTTAAAGATCTGATCAAGTGGGACGTTTCATGGACCCACTCTGGACCTTTCTTGGCGGGGTCTGTTCCTAGGGTTGACTGGAGTTTTCTGAGGGACCTGTGCTCGGAGAGTATCCTCTGTACCACTATTGCAGGTGGAATTGAGTTGTCTTCGAGGGATGTTTTGTTACCTTGTTGAATCAGTATTTTACTGGCATTGTTGAGCCATTCGTCCGCATCCTTGGGGGGTTCATGGACTGGTAATTTTACCCCAGTGTGGCACCCTACGTAGATGTCTTCTCTTTCCAATAGTTCCCTGTCTTCCTTCCTCAAAAGGGGCTTCATAGAGCAGGAAAGTGAAAGCAGCCACCATTGTGTTGATTCCTTTGCTGGACCGTTATCATCGGACTTCGGTGGCACCCTAAGGGCATCTAACCAACTAGATAGCGCCCCCCTGCCTCCAAGAATGTGTTCTGTTCTAGAAAAGGTAGAAATTAATGCAGGATCGGCTACAGGGCTTATTTCAGGCGAAGAGGGATGTTCGAGTACTGCCTCGAAAGGACTGATGGAGACTTGCATCGAAAGGGTCCTGATGTCTTCCATGGAGAATGAGTTCGTTCCATGTCCGGAGTTGCATAGCTGGTGAAGCCAGAAGCCGGCTGGTGTGCTGATCAGTGGAGTTTCTCTGTCTTGGGTGGACAGGCCGATATTTCTCAGTAATCTTGTCCATTTTCCGATGCTGTCTTTCAGGGACGGGTCTACGATTATCACACTGCTGTTGTCATTTTTATCCAACTCTTCTTTGATGATGGAGAGTGCAGCATCGAATGAGTGGTCTTCGCTTTGGAGCATGACCCTGCGGAAAGATTGTGCCTCAGGGGCATCTTCAATTTCGTGGGTCGGGACCCACGGGGGGATATCAGAAGTGGAACTGATGGGCTTTTTGTCCTGAAGCTGGAAGCCATGATGCCCTAGTCTGAAACTTCCGGGGTTTGTGAGTTGATGAATGGGGCATATTTCTGATAGAGCGAGCAATATTCTGGCATGCGATTTGGGAAATGAAGGAGGGTGATCCAGAAAAATAATCCCATCAATATCCTTCAGAGTAAACGGGATATTGGTATTGGATAGGTTCGCTAGAATTCGAGTGGTGACGAAATCTGGATGAGTGCCGCCCAGCCTTTTCTCCAGATCGTGGAGGATCATGGAGAATGACTTGATTCCCGGGCCATCCCATGACCCTAGTGCATGTTCAAGGGCGAGGAAGCGATGTAGCTCAGACAGCGAGTTTGTTTTACCCCGCCCCCATGGCATATCAGGGAGTGGGTTGATGACTGGAAAGGAGAGTTTGGCAGCAGCGGAGGCGCAAGCTTCGTGGAGGACAACCTCGAATGCCGGACCCGTGGAAAGCCTCCTAGGGAGTCTCAGATCTGCTAGAAGTGCTGACTTCAGAGAGTCGATCGTGTGGTGGCCATTGCGGTCGAAGGCGAAGCCTAGTTCACTTATTCTATGCATTACCTCCCTTCGACTCTCCTCATTTGGGTAGATAATGAGGACCTTCGAAGGCCCTCCTGTTGATGTCGGTCGTGGGTCTATAGCCTGGTTAACGAGGTGTTCGAAAAGCCAATCTGGAATAGATCCGGGACTGGTCTCCTCGATTGATAGGGAACTCTCTCCGGTTGGCATTCGACTCCTCCGAGCGTATGCCATCCCGGGCAGGGGTTATTCAACCCAACTGATGGTCAGGAGAGAAGCTCGTAGTCATTAGTTGGTTCGACGTGGCACGAGTGCAGCGAGGCTACAGAGAAGTGCCGATATCCCTGCTGCAGGGAGCGGTGAACCGTCATTGGGGGTTTCTTGCTCCCAGTCTACTATGAGAACAACGGTCATGTCATCGCCATCCCAATTAGAAGGGGGGGTCAATGAGACAATCCCGTCCTCTCCTTCCAACTGTATTGACTCGCGCAAGACGTGCGAGTAGTGTTCGAGTCCATTCGAGCCATCTGGGTAGTAAGCTGTTTCCTCGACAAACATGATCCATGGAATCAATGAAAGGGCATGGCACTCGCCTTCACAATTGTAGGTAACTCCAGAAGTATTCCACGTTATCTCGATGCCTTGGTCTGGATTTTCTGGGATTGAAACCGACATTCCCAAATGCCCAGTGATAGGAGCGGAGGAGCCTTCGGAAATCGATGCTCTGAAGTCCTCTGTGATTGAGTCGGTTTTCGGCCGAGTACCAAAGTGCATTCTCTCGCCATCGATGATTGTAGTAGGCGCCAAGTGCGGTGCCCCTCCTACCTCGGTGACCGCATGGCCGTACATGGCCTCCCAGCGCTCCTCAGTGCTGTTACTGCCGAAAGGGTCGTTCACCTGGAACCAGTGGTCATGGTAGTGGATTAGTTCGACTTCAGATTCTCCGATTGCGTCCTCCATGTAACCCTCCGTTTTTACGCAGTTCAAGCACCAAGTAGCAGTATACACCTCGATTACCGTGGGGAGTTCGCTCACCTCTGAGGATACTGATGAAGAGTTTCCGTAGAGAGGGAGGGAGATTCCCCCTATTGTCCCCCCGTTGGAGTCTGTGGAGGTCCTTGCCTCGTCCCAGTCAACTTGAGTAGTCGCGCCGGAGACGAATGGAACCAATAAGAGAGAGGTCAACAAGACTGCTAGGGCGGTTCTCATGGTTTCTTGCGGGCGCCTATGATATTGAACGCTTGTGGGTCATTGTGCCTTATCGAATGCGTTGATCGCCCTGTCAATATCCTCGTCGGTGATATGCAGATGGGTTACTGCCCGGATCGAGGATTCGTCGATTGTGAGGGTGTCAACTCCTTGTTTGGAGAGTCTCGAGACGAGTCGGTCGGCTTCACCCTCTTCGCAGTTGATGTACACCATGTTAGTCTCAACTTGTTCAAGGTCGACAGAGAACGCGGGCATCTGCTCGACCGCCTCTGCGAGCCTCCTCGCCCTACTATGGTCCTCCGATAGCCTGTCTATGTTGTTGTCCAAAGCATAGTTTCCACCTGCGGCAATAATTCCTGCCTGCCTCATGCCACCACCGAACATTTTGCGCCATCGGTACGCTCGAGATATCATCTCCGAGGAGCCGGCCAGGACGCTTCCCACTGGGGCCCCGAGCCCCTTGCTAAGGCAGATTGAGACTGAGTCGTAGTCCCTGACGATCCGTGAGACGTCTTGGCCGGTAGCAACAGATGCGTTGAATATCCTAGCTCCATCTATGTGGGAGGTGCAGTCATTCTCCCTAGCAACCTCTGCAATAGCGTCCATGGTCTCCAAGGGGTAGCAAGTCCCGCCTCCCCTGTTAGCTGTATTCTCGACGCATATCATCGATCCGTTCGGGAAGTGCCCGAGGCTCCCGTCTACCTTCCTTACCGCCCTAGCCACATCGTCCGGATCCATAATTCCCTGGGTGCCTGGAACCAATGCAACAGAGACACCGGATAGAGCTGCGAAGCCCCCTCCTTCGTAGATGTAGATGTGGCTGTGTGACTCTGTAATTATCTCATCGCCGGGTTCGGTCTGGGCTCTGATTGCAGTGGCGTTCGACATAGTTCCCGAGGAGACGAACAGTGCTGACTCCTTGCCCAGCATTCGAGCAATCCTTTCCTGTAGCTCGATTACGGTTGGGTCGTCCCCTAGAACATCGTCACCGACCTTCGCGGAAGACATTGCTTCCCTCATTGCGGGAGTGGGTTGTGTGACTGTGTCGCTTCGGAGGTCGACTCTGTCGGAAGGGTAATCTCGCACGTCCAGAGCAGGAAAGCTATCCCATATCAACTAATTCAGTCGGATTGCCTCAGTGCGTAGCACTGAACTTTATGATAAAATACTAGATATTCCCCAAGATATCAGGTGTTGTAGAGAACACCGGCAAATAACAAAACATCGGTTTTTGACTGTTTTTGGCCTATTCAATAGGTTTCAATTATAAGATATGGGTCTTGTGGGCAACCGCTCACTAAGGTGAGGAGGAAAAAATATGGAAATGGACAACAGAGCAATGATGAATGAAGTTGGCGGTGCCTTTATGGTATCCTGGATGGTTCTCGCGGGAGCCGGACTAGGAAGCCTAGAGGGCGCTGTCCTACTAGCTGCAGCATGGATGGCAATAAGTGGAGCGCACATCCTGCCTGTTGTTACTTGGTGCCACATGATGACCGGTGACCTGAGTGACACAGACGGAATGATGGGTAACGCTATGCTACTCTTATCTCAGGTAGTCGGTGCCGCACTAGCGATCGCACTGATGACCGAGGCTGGAGCTATAGAGACCGGTTGGGCAGCAACAGCCTGGGAGGCCCCTGAGCTATGGGGAGCACTCGGGATGATTGCAGGTGGTGCAGTATTCTGGACCATCTACACCCGATGTGACGCATGGATGGCGGCCTTCTCGTTGATGGCGCTAGCCGGTGCAATGGGCGGAATGGACGCAGCGCACGAGATGGGAGCTTCGCTCCTAAGCGGCGCGGATGGCATCCAAGATGTCGCCCTAGACTGGATTGTCGATGGCCTACTAGTAGGTCTTGGCGCCAGAGTCGGCGTAATGGTCGACGACATGGTCTGAGATCGGTAAAACGATTGGTCAGAATAACGTAAGGCGGACTGGGGGTTAACTCCCAGTCCGTCGAAACTCTAACATCCTCAGTGCTTCTACTTGACGAGCGGCAGACTGCTGGTTATCGCATCTATGGAACTCCTAGGGCCTGGTCCGAGACCAACCACGGTCACTGTGCCTGGTGGAATCTCAGTATGGCCTGCATCTTTCACCATGTGGGCTATCAGTCCGCTCTCGGCGGCTTCACCATATATCCTCTTCAGACCTTCCAAGTGAGGGGCGGCTACTACGATCTTGCGAGCCCCCCCACCTAGGTACCCCTTCAGAATCTTTGGCTCCCTAGAGCTGGCCTTGAGGATGCATTCGCTTACTGCGTGGCCGCACTGTGCTGCTAGCTTTCCCTTGGATAGGTTGAGGTCGGCTCTTGTGACCAAGACCATGGTCAGCTCAGGTTCTGGACGCGACAGCCTCTCTCACCACCGTTCTACTGAGATTGTGTCGGGACATCATCTCAGATAATGGAGCCGCTAGCCATGCGACGAAGAACACGTTTCCAGAAGCATGGAGAACGTCGAATGGTATTCCTGAGACGATGTACAATGGAAGCATCTCCGCCCCGAATGAGTGTAGAGCACTAAGCGAAACCGTCCAGTCAAACAGGAATGCAGCAACCACGGACAGGGCAGCGACTCTGGAGACTGAGATAGTGCCAGAAGGAGCCAGTCTCTCTGAGAGGAGCGCTCCTGATACCCCCACTAGGGACCAGGCAGCAGCCTGGTATAGTGTCCATATACCGTGACCAAGGAATAGATTCGAGACCAACGCAACTGAAGTTGCTAGAACTACGGACCTAGGGGCACCGTAGTGAATCCCTGCAAGCAGGACGACTACCGTGACTGGCTGTACATTCGGCAGGGGCTCTAGAAGGACCCTCCCTGAGACTGCGAATATCCCAAGTAGGAACAGCACTGCGACGTCATTTCCTGGATTCAAGCCCCTCTCGGCCTTCCACATAGACCAGCCAATAATGGCTAGGAGGAGGATGTTCATGATCAGGGTCTCGGCAGGAGACAGAGTCACTGCATGCGCGTCTAACATGGTTGCACCCTCACACACATGGGAGGATTAGTCTAATCATGATTTTGCTTCCCAATAGCTCACCATGTCATAATTGTCCAAGTTACTACGCTATCGCCATCAAGGGGAAGGTCACTGATTCCAACAGGTGCCAACTGGCCATTGTGGTAAAGTGCATAGTATGCTCCGGATGAGAAGTCCTCTGGGCACGGTGCTACATCGCATGGCTCGACGCCTCCGATGGAATCAATCTGAATGCCGAAGGAGAATTGCGTTGAGGTGTAGGCAAAGTCCCCTCCTGATGCCATTACCGCCTCGTCAAATAGATCAATTCCAGTCTCATAGCCAGAGAAGCCACCGACACATGCTCCGGAGCCGTTCCAGTTGGAGTCGGTCATGAAATTCGTTCCGTCGCTGTCAATGTGGTGCCTTCCGCCACCATACCCCTCAGGTGCAATATCCTCTGGGAAATCGAAGCACACGACTTGCTTTCCTTCCCAGATATCAGGCAGGCCATAGTGGGGGTCTCCTTCATCATCAACTAACTCAGAGGTCATCCTAGCCCACTCAGTGGAAATAATCGAGGAGGATAGCAGGATCACGACTAGCCAAAGTGCTGAGAGTACCTTTAGTCTGTCTTCTTCCTTTATCTTGCTTCCAAGTGCTACGGAAGCCGCTATCATGACTATCAGGATGGAGACTATATCGGACATGGAAAACTAGTGGAGGGTCGAGGGTAATTTAACTATGCTAATATTCCGAACAGTCAGAAATAATAGATTCTACTCTAGCATCTCGGAGATCTTCTCTCTCAGGATCTTACTGACGACCTTACCGTCTGCAGAACCGCCCAATTTGCCCATCACTACCCCCATGAGTGGGCCTATTGCCCCTTGGCCTCTCTCCCTGATGAAGTCCTCCCGTTCCTTCATAACCTCGTCTACGGCTGTTTCCACTTCGTTGTCACCAGCAGGGGTGAATCCCCTCAATGATGCCTCGGATGTCATCCACTCCAGGAGGTGGTCCGTGTCCTCGGATTGGGCTTCTGCGACCAATGGAGAGACCCCCTCCCTTGTCATCACCCCCTTCTCCCTCAGATGGATGGCGACCTCTAGAGCTCTTATGTTGGATATTCCAAACTCAAGTAGGGCGCTCGCCCATGCCTTTGCAGGGACCTTGAGATCGCCCTCGGCCCCCTCGACTAGGAGGTCATCTAGTTCATTGTTCAGGATGGATTCCTTTTGATTCTGAGAAATATCGTAGGAGTCGATTCTTTCGGCCCTCTGAAGTGACGATAGGGGGAGGCTTTCGCATATCTCATCCCACTTCTTGGGGAGGATTTCCAGTACTGGAACATCGGTCTCCGGGTACATCCTTGCCCCTCCTGGGAGGGGGCGCATGGCGGTTGTGGTTCCGTCTTCGGGCTGGCCTTTCCTGATCACCACGTTTCGTACTTCCTGAGGGATCCTGTGGTAGGCCAACCTAGCCCTGCTCACCACTGATTCAAGGGCTAATTCTGCTTGCCATTGGGGGGCAATGCATATTGCGAAGGCATCGGCATCTGAGAGAGATAGTTCACGGATTATTGAGTCGACTTGGTCTTGACTGATCCCATATGCGGGAAGTTCGTCCGAGTGAAAGATACCTGCCACGCCCGCTAGTTTTGCAGCGCTTGCGAGCTCCCTACCGAGACGAGGGGCCTGGGCTCCTTCGGAGTCTTTTTCCTTTGACCCCATCTTTCCTGAGAATCCATTTAGGGGGACACAGAGGGCCTTCTCCCCCATTCCTAATGCTTCAATCACCCTTGTTGAGTCGCAACCAGATAGGGTTTCGGATACATCGTATATTTCCAGGGGAATTTTCGATTGCGCGGCCAGCGCGACTCTGTTCTCCACGGGTCTCTCTGTTTTTCTTCTATCCGATGGGAGCGGTGGGAGTCCAGCCTCCTCGCGAAGCTCATTTGCCAGCCTATACATATGCAGTTGTCTGGCCATCTCGAGTCGGATAATCTTGGGGATCCATTCGAGATCCTGGCACCCCTTTATCTCAACCCTGTCCCCACATGCGAGGCTTACGTTGAGATCCTGCCTGATTGATCCGAGTCCTCTTCTGACCCTGCGGGTGTCGCGCAGAAGAGTGCCTAGGGCCAGTGCAGTCTCCTTGGCATGCTCTGGTGAGGTGATATCCGGTTCTGTTGCGATTTCAACGAGGGGAACTCCTAATCTGTCGAGTGTGTAGGTTACCATCTCGCCGGTAGGAGTTTTACTGGAGTCAAGCTTTCTGGCTGAGTCCTCCTCTAGGCATATCACCGCTATTCTCACGTCTCCTGAGGGAGTCGATATTTTTCCGTTTGTGGATGCCAGGGTGGTTCTCTGAAAGCCACTAGTATTGGACCCGTCTACCACTGTCTTACGCATGGCCTGCATCGCAGGAACTGGCTTTGCATCCATCATTGCCGATATGGTTAGGACAACTTCGACCGCATCCTCATCATGTGCCAACGGGGGCGCATCATCCATCTCGATCAATCCTGAATTTGGAGACTGTATGTAAACGAATGAGCGGTTTCTCTTCTGTTCGAACCTGGCTGCTACATCTATACTCCCACTCTCGCCCTGAGAGGCCCTGAGTTTTCTCTTGGAAACGACCCATTCGGGAGGGACGTCATCCATTCCAAACTCGTAGAGCTCGCTTGGCATCCTAGAGTGCAGCTTGCCCGTGGCTAGTTGCTGGTGGATCTCAAGACCGCACATGAATCCTAGAGCGGCTGGGTCCAAAGTCGACGGAGCATGTACGTCACCCATGGGCTCCATGGTATCACCGGAACGGGCAGTTGCTCATAGGCTCAGCGGGCAAAGGAGTACGTGTCGTTCCTTGGCATGAACAATTCGCCCGACATCCTCATCTTGGATAGCGCCTCTTCGACTGTCTGCTCAGTGAGATCTCTCGCCCTGCATCTGTTGAGGATGTCAGTGAGCTCGGCTGTGCCATCTGTTTCCTGGCAAATGTCCCTTACTACTTGCCTAATGACGGTGTTTGCGTTCCTCTGACGATGAGGTACGCCCGAGTACAATTCGGAGTCGTCTTCTATTCCCGACTCGTCCCTCCAATGCTTGAATACCGCCAAAGCGACTGACGCATCGCGCTTAGTGGCGACTTGCCTGAGATGCATCCTAGCATGAGCTTCGGTAAGGCGTATCAGTGCCTCTAGTGCCCTAGCAGTGACAGGGACTGGAGCTTCGTCCGAGCCGTCCTCCCTTCCGTAAGATTGTCTCTCGCTAATGTAGTACTCGTGAATAGCGGTTTTGGCATCATCGTCTAAATCTGGATGGACGTGCCTCTTCGCGTAAGCGACATACTTCCTAAGGAAATCAAGAGTCAGGTGTTCGTGCCCGTCTACGCCAACTGAGTAGACCTGGTCTTTATCTGGCTCTGAAGGGTCTATTTCCATTGATTCCTCCATTTTTACCTCACTCATGGCGCTTGTCCTTGTATCCAAGATATGCTTGGCTATCCTCGCGTCGTCCTCTGCCTTGACTTCGTCCCTTATCATCCATATAATATCAAATCTGGAGGCCAGAGGTGCGGGAAGACCAGTCTCCTCGTACATCCTTAGGACACTCTGATTCGGCCCCCTCCTCGAGAACCTGCCTTCCTTCGGATTCGCGGCCGCTAAAACCGCGCATCTTGCGGGTAGGGTAGCTGTGATTCCACCCTTGGCTACGTGAATCTGCTGCTGTTCCATTGCTGGATGGATAGCGCTCCTATCTTCCTTGGTAATCTTGTCAAACTCGTCGATCGCCGCCAGTCCTTTATCGGAGAGGGGGAGGACCCCTGCCTCCAGAGCAAATCTTCCATCCCCAAACGCGTCCTTCACTGCAGCGGCGGTGAGGCCGGCACCCGTGACTCCTCCTCCAGAGGCGAGTTTCCCCCTGGGGGCCAAATTGGACATGTAAGAAAGAAGCTGGGATTTTGCCACTCCAGGATCTCCCATCAGGAGTATGTGGATATCACCCCTAAGGTGGCTCTTGTCAGAGGTAGATCTCCTGACTCCGCCAAATAGCTGTAGTGCTAATGATCTCTTGACATGATTCATCACCCTAGTAGCGAAAATTGAGGGGGCTATCGATCTCTGCATAAGAGTCACTAGATCTTCCCTCTGGGATACTTCCATGATCACATCTCTGTCTTCCTCGTTGATCTTGATTTCAGTAAATGGGACGCTCTCGTGTTCTGAGCTTACCAGATGGTAAATGATATCGAACATTGGGGTCTTCTTTCTATTTTTTACCTCACTGTGTACGACAGGTATCACGTTTGCAGTTATCCTCTCTCCGGGAAGGTGCTTGTTGACCAGATCGCCCTCGACAAGGGTGATTCCCCTCCTTGGCTGTGCGCCGCTTGGAACGTTTTCTGGTAGCTCTTGGACCTCTAGCCATTGATTGTTGATCATTCTCGAGATGTTCATTACAAGTTTGAATCTTGTTTCCCTTGCCGATGATCCGCAGCCAGTTTCCGGAGGGCATTCGAGTGGCTCTTCCAACTCTCTTTCATTCTTCTGATCCACCTCTATGGTGCAACCACACTTCTGGCATATGAAAACTGCTCTATGGATTCTAGGTTTCAATTCTGACACTTTGGTTACTGAAACATCGACTCGCCTTAGTTTCTCAATGTCAGAGCTACCAATTTCTCTTAGTGGTCTACGACTGTCCCTCGGGAGGTCGGTGACCCTTACCATTGCATCCAGATCAACTCCTCTCTCCTTGCAGATGTCACTCAGGGTGGCGCTTCCGCTTCCCAGGATTTGCCTTGGCTCGTTGAGTATGTCCTCTGCGAAGTCAGGATCAAATCCCGTGAGGTCGTGGAATGACACTTCGACTACAGGGGTATGGGTTTGCTGGGATAATAGCAAAGTGATCTCCTTCTCCTTGGCCTGATTGAGGAATGTCCTCCATCTGGGAGAAGAGTCGTGTACGGCCATTGTCATGTTTTTCACCGTCCGGCTTTGATGCCGTGATGTCACGGTCTATAACCAAAATGGAAGAATTCGGACACCCCCTTACTTCCAGTGGAAGAAAATGACAGGAGCAGCGTGATGCAAGGTGGTTTGTTGCTTCCACTGAATTGTTTCTCGATTATTGCCGAAATCATGGTTGATGTGAGAGAGGTTGAAATTGATGAGTCGATAGGGCGGACCATGGAGCACACACGTTCAGGAAGCGATATCCTCGTGCGACTTGACCCTGGGGAAGAAATACATACAGCACTGAGGGGGATGGCAGATGAGCTTGGGTTTGATGCAGCTGCCATCACAAGCGGCATTGGTCGGACTCGTGACAATCAATATGGTTACATGAATGAAGAAGGCGTCTACCAAAGGCGTCCTTTAGATCCACCATCCGAATTGGTTAGCCTCTCAGGCAATATTGCTCGTACGGAGCAGGGAGATGCATTCACCCATATCCAC
>DAJH01000059.1:20431-24296 GCA_002498925.1 Euryarchaeota archaeon UBA173
TGATGACAACAATGTCCATGCTGGCCATTTATTCCAAGCGACCGTGCATGTTGTGGCTGAAATCCATATCAGAGTCATGGATCATGCCTCCATGACACGTTGCCCTCTTGCTGAGTTTGAGTTGTTGGGCTTGGAGTTTGGCTGAACAAATACGTTGGGCGGATGATCATGCGAGTTCTATTCGCACATGGATTCGAAGGTGGACCATCCGGGTCAAAGCCGACATTCATGAAGGAGGTACTGGGATGGGATGTAACTGCTCCAGTGATGTCAGAGCTCGGGTGGGATATCGGGAAGCAAACGGAGGTTCTACTCAGGAGGATTGACGAGTCGGACTACGACTTGGTGATTGGTTCTTCCATGGGTGGACTTGCTGCGGCTAATGCGTCTTCACTCAGGGGTGACTCTGGTTTTCGAGTTCTCCTTATCGCTCCCGCATTCGGGCTTTCTGAGGCATACACCAGTAGACTGAGTGAACAGGAGTTGTCTGACTGGAAGGAGTCTGGCACTAGGAGATACCGGGGGTTCGAATTGGACATAGACTTGGATTGGGAGTTCATGGAGGCTGCAGGGAGGATGTCGTGGCCGGCCCCAGGGCACATGACCACGATTGTACATGGCAGACTGGACGATGTCGTTTCGATTGACGTATCTAGGAGGGTGGCCGAGGAGAGCGATCTCGTTGAGTTGGTTGAGATTGATGATGGCCACAGGATGAAAGGGTGCTTGCCCCTGCTAGCCGGTGTGGCTTCTGAGCTAATGGCCCGTGGACCCTAGGAAGTACTCGCCTATCTCTGGGTCGGTCAGTATCTTCTTAGCGTCCCCCGTATGCACGATCTTCCCGTTTGAAACGATGTATCCCCTGTCTGACCTAGCTAGAGACAGTCTGGCGTTCTGCTCCACTATAAGCACGGTTATTCCTTGCTCTCTGAGGGAGTCGATTCGTTCGATTATCTGCTGCTGGTACAGAGGGGAGAGGGCCGCAGTGGGCTCGTCGAGAAGCAGGAACTTGGGATCTGAAATTAGGGCTCTGGAGATTGCCAGCATCTGCCTCTCGCCCCCTGACAATGAGGCTGCTAGATCGTGTACCCTGTCTTTGAGGTCGGGGAACATCTCCAATGCCCTTTCGATCCTTTCGTTGAGCACTGGGCTTGAGAGTCTGTTGCCGCCCATCTGCAGGTTCTCCAGGACGGAGAGGGAAGGGAACACGTTGTCCACCTGCGGCACATAGGCTATGCCTTGGTTGACCAATTGATCCGTTCTCCAACCCGAGACGTTGGTTCCTCTGTACGAGACATCCCCCGAGTAGTATGTGGCGATTCCGAAAATTGTCTTGATTAGGGTCGACTTTCCACATCCATTAGGCCCAATAATCGTGACAAACTCGCCCTCATCGACATACATGTCTATTCCGTAGAGAATCTGAACCGAGCCGTAGCCGCCCTCTAGGCTGTTTACTTCGAGAACTCTGGTCATTCCTCGCCCTCCGATGGATCTCCTGCTGCTCCAAGATAGGCCTCGATTACTTCCTTGTTAGCCCGGACCTCTTCGGGAGTCCCTTGCATCAGGACCTCGCCCTCGTTCATAACGACGATTCTGTCAACACCCTGCCTTAGTATGAAGTCCATGTTGTGCTCTATGATTAACACTGAGATTCCCGTTTCATCTACGATGTTCCTGAGATTGTTGAATATCTTCATCGCTAGCGGTCCGGCGACTCCCGCTACCGGCTCATCGAGGAGAAGGAGGCTTGGATCTCCCATCATGGACCTGCCTATGTCGACTAGCTTGCTCTGTCCTCCTGACAGCTCGCTGGTGAGGTTGTGTGCCATATGGGGTACCTCTAGCTGGTCGAGGACGTCGTATGCCCTTGAGAGCCTGTCCTCTTCGGCTTGATTGGACGGCATCAGAAGGGACCTTGCGAGTTCCTTGATTGATGATCCGAATTGCCTCCTCGGGGGAACCATGAGGTTCTCTATTACAGTCATCTGACGCCAGAGATTTGTGTGCTGGAATGTCCTGGTCATCCCGAGATTCTGAATCTGATCTGGCCTCAGGTCCGATATGTCGTTTCCGAACATCTCGATGCTGCCCGATGTCTGTTCGAGAAGCCCGCTGATGCAGTTGAAGGTCGTTGACTTGCCGCATCCGTTTGGACCGATTAGACCAACGAACTCTCCCCTCTCCACCGTGAATGAGACGTCCTTGACGGCTACTAGCCCACCGAACTCCTTCCTGAGCTTGTCGACCTTTAGAACTGGCTCAGTCACTGGAAACACCTCCAGACGGCCTCTCAGGCCGGACGGGGACCTCGGGGAGGAGTCCCTTGGAGTTGAACTTGAGAGAGAATAGCATCAAGCAGCCGATTAGGAGGAGCTTGACATACAGCATGTCGGCACTAACGACACCACTGAAGAATGACTCTTCTATGGACCTCTCTCCAAGAGCTATGGCTCCGAACGAGAAAATTGCTGCACCCGAGGCACCGATGTCCAATAGCCTCTCGGAACGCACGACGAATCCAACTGCCATCACGATAGCGAAAGTCTTGGCAGCCTCCCACTGATTCGTAAATAGCCATTCGAAGAGGGAGTCTATTCTCGATGCGGTTGTGTGCAGGGGGAGATCCGGGGATCCCTGTCCTGCAACTAGTACGTTGAAGACGAACTCCATCAGTACGATGATGAACGCGCCGACCACCATTCCCCTGTTGTTGGAAGTACCGCCGATGATGAATGCAGCCCAGACAAGGAAGGTGGAGCGGGCCGGAGACATGAATGTGGGTTCGAAGCCAGTCAGCTTCCAAGCCCATATCGCGCCTGCAAGAGCGGCAATGGCTGCTCCAAGAGCGAGGCTTGCTGCCTTGTGAGTCAGGATGTCGTGTCCGTGGTGCTGAGCGACTTCCTCGTCCTCTCTTATTGCCTTCAGGACCCTTCCCCATGGGGAGGAGAGCAGGTTGGAAAGAAGCTTCCAGACAATTACGACCGCGATCAATGAAATTACCATCAGGATGAACAGATAGGGTGCTGGTTCACCGAGGTTCAGTAGTTCTGCGACCTGATTTGCAGGGGTGTCGATTAGCGAGATGTCGTCTCTGCAGGCATCCGGGCTGACCCATTGGGTGTCGGGGCCGGACTCCTCGGAGCCGCAGAACCACCAATTCTCCAATGGCAGCGGGTAGGCGGATATTCCGATAGCTGAGCCCACGGCGCCGACCCTGAGCAGGGGTTCCCCAGCGAGGAGTACTCTGACTATCTCGCCTAGGGAGATTGTGACGATTGCGAAGTAGTCGGTTCTGAGTCTAGCCGTAGGATATGCCAATGCCCAGCCCAAAAATGCGGCTAGTGCCACCCCCATCATCGTGGCCGGAAGTATCCCCCATCCATAGCCGTGCAGCTCCTCTGGTGCTGTGAGTATCCCCACAGTGATGGTCCCTATTCCAACGAAGAAGATAACACCGAAGTTGACCATGCCAGTGTACCCAGTGTGCAGGTTCAGTGAGAATGCCATCAAGATGAAGATGGCCAGTGAGACTAGGACGTTTGAAACCTGGAGGGTCTTCTTCCACCTGAAGTCGTCAGACTCAGCTATTGGGAGCCACAGAAGGAAGAGCAGCAGGATGGTCAAAAGAATAGAGAAGAAGATCCAGGAGCCCATTGGGCTCTCTCTGCCGTACATCTCGAGTTTCCTTTTCTGATCAGGGGACCCTCTTGATATGAAGGTCATAGCATTGGACGAGGAGGAGGAGATAATCGAGGATATTTTCTCTCTGGGAGTTGCTGATGCCCCTCGGAGTTGTTCTGTTATCCTGTTCACTGCCGTACTATGCCTTCTATCGAAGTCTGACCATTTTCTGAGCATCCCC
>DAJH01000039.1 GCA_002498925.1 Euryarchaeota archaeon UBA173
GAAGGTCCCCCGGGTCGCCAAGCTCCCCTGGTCTCCCTCGGAGGTAGAAGTCAAGATCGAGAATAAGACCGAGGTAACCGTGAAGGGCTCCGATCGTGAAAAAGTCGGCCAGACCGCTGCTAACATCGAGAGGGCTTGCAAGATCAGGAACAGGGACAGAAGGGTATTCCAGGATGGAGTTTACATTACATCGAAGGGGGCGTAGAAATGAGTGATGAATTTGAGAATATGACCGTCGCCCAATTGAAGGACGTCCTGAGGGACAGAGGACTTCCAGTTTCAGGAAAGAAGGCCGAGCTAATAGCTCGTCTGATGGAAGAATCAGAAAAACCTCCTGTGGAAGATGCCCCGGCAATCGAGGAGGATGACTACGAGGACGACTTCGATGACGAGGATGACTTCTTCGAAGAAGAGGATGACTGGGACGATCTGCATACTGCACGCCAGAAGCCCGTCCTAGACGAGGAAACATCAGACGCACTGAAGTTCAGGGCATCGCAGAAGAAGAAGCAGCCAGCATTCCGCCGACAGGAGTGGTACAGGTACCGAAGGTTGGCAAGGTCCAGCTGGAGGAAACCAAAGGGAATGCACTCGAGCATGAGGCTCAACAGGAAGTATCGCCCCCCAATGGCCCGTATAGGTTACAGGAAGATAACATCCGCCAGAGACCTACATCCTTCCGGATTCCAAGAAGTTCTAGTTCACAAGGCATCCGATCTAGAGGGACTTGATCCAGAGAGGCAAGCTATCAGGATAGGTGCTACTGTCGGAAACAGGAAGAGAATCAACATTCACGAGAGGGCCAATGACCTCGGCCTCAGGGTCTTGAATAGAAGGCGCATAGAGAGAAGGGGTGACCTCTGATGATTATCACAAACCAGCGAAGAATGGCTGCGGCCATATTTTCCCAGAAAGAGGGCAGGGCAGTCGGCATCCATAGGATTTGGATCGACCCCGATTATCTAGACGAGGTCGTTTCAGCCGTCCAGAAGGACGACGTAAGGCGCCTAATCGAAGAGGGGCTAATCAAGGCACGCCCAATCAAGGGCACCAGTAGAGTACGAGCTAAGAAGGCCGCCGAACAGAGGTCTAAGGGGCGAAGGAAGGGACATGGTTCGAGAAAGGGGAGTGCCAATGCAAGGACCCCCAAGAAAGGCAGATGGATGCAACTAATCAGATCGCAGAGAAGAGAACTCAAGGATATGAGGGAGGTTGGAGAACTCACCCCCTCCCAGTACAGGTACTACTATCGAAAGGCGAAGGGCGGTTCCTACAGGTCAATTTCCCACATGCGAACAAACATGGAGACAGATGGGGTCAATATCGGAGGCGATGAATGATGGCATACGGCAAGAGTCAGAGGCTCAGGATGAAGCGCCGACGCAACGGGCAAACAGACTACCGTCGAAGGATGAGGCTACTCAGAGGAGGGGCCCCCAGGGCCGTCGTTAGAGTCTCCAATACCCAAGTAACCTGTCAACTTGTTGAGTTCGGCACCGACGGTGACCGAATACAATCATCGGTCACAGGAAAGACACTCGTCGACGCATATTCTTGGCCCGCGGAAAAGTCGAGGAAAACAGTCCCTGCTTGCTATCTGGCCGGGTATGCTATGGCAAAGGCCGCTATCTCATCAGGGCATGATGAGGCCGTTCTGGACATCGGTCTGGCGGCCTCTTCTCAGGGAAGCAGGGTCTTCTCCGCTCTGAAAGGCATGGTGGACGCAGGCCTCTCCATTCCGTACGGTGACTCAGTTTTACCCGATGACGAGAGAATCAGTGGCACACACATCGACGACTCAACAGCAGCTGCAGTCGAGGCTACCAAGAAGGCAATAGAGGAGGCATACAAATGACCGATGAGAGCTCAGATGGAAATCCCGAACAGGAAATGCCCGTCTTGGCACCAGGTCTGGCGAAGGCCCTTGCACCCGTCGAGGAGACGCACTCAGAGGGTCGCGGCAGGAGGCGTGGTGGCCCAGACCCACTCGCAGCACTAAGGGCATGGCAACCACGCACCAGATTGGGTAGGATGGTAATGTCAGGACAGATCCTAACCTACGAGGAGGCCCTGGCCTCAGGACTCCCAATCAGAGAGGTCGAGATCGTCGACGCCCTAATCCCGGACATGACGGACGACGTCTTAGCGGTGAACATGATTCAGAGAATGACTGACTCGGGTCGAAGAGTCCGATTCAACGTTCTGTGCGTTGTAGGGAATGGAGATGGATACGTCGGGCTGTCCATTTGCAAGGGTAAAGAGGTTGCAAGCACTATCCGTAAAGCGATAGATAAGGCGAAACTCAACATTATCCCGGTGATGAGAGGAAATGGATCATGGGAGTCCTCGGAAGGTCCTGGAACAAGTGTGCCATTCATGGTCACTGGCAGGTCCGGCTCAACTAGGATCACACTGATGCCAGCACCCGCCGGAAAGGGTCTGGTGATCGGCGACTACGGAAGGAGAGTCCTAAATTTGGCGGGAGTGACTGATGTTTGGTCAAGGTCGTCAGGGCAGACCAGGACCACAATCAATTTCGCTAAGGCCACCTTCAACGCTCTTATCGAACTAAACAAGACAAGACTCACAGAAGCCGACCACAGAAGGCTGAACATCATCAGAGGGAGGGAGCTTAGTTGACATTTCTAGTTATTAGAGCACGGAGTGACCGAGGCGTCACAAGGAAAATCAGGGACACTATGTCCATGCTGAACCTGACCCGGGTTAACCATGCCACCATTGTGGTGGACAGCCCCTCCTACAGGGGCATGCTCCAGAAGTCGAAAGACTATGTCACATGGGGGGAGGTTGATGCAGAAACCATCGCCAAGCTAATCGGGGAGAGGGGCAGGATGTCTGGAGACAAGCCCGTAACCGATGCCTCGATCAAGGCTGGTAGTGATTTCAAGGGAATCAAGGACTTCTCCAAGGCTTTGGCGTCAGGTGAGGCCTCTATGGGGGATGTCGACGGCTTGAAGCCAATTTTCAGACTCCACCCCCCAAGGGGGAGCAAGGGCTGGGGCGGAATCAAGCGCGCATATGCCGTCGGAGGGGCCCTTGGTTTCAGAGGAGATGCAATCGGCGAACTGGCCGACAGAATGATGTGAGGTGTGAAGAATGGTATCACGAACAAACAAGTTCCGCGGAAGCCGCTATCACGGCAGGGGAAAGAAGGCCGGAAGAGGCGCGGGAAAGAGAGGCGGCCGAGGCAATGCCGGAATAGGCAAGCACAAGGTGATGTTCCGAAACAAATACATGCCCGGACATTGGGGGATGCATGGCTTCAACCGCCATCCAGGACTAAGGAAGGTGAACGTTTCAATCAACGTCAGTGAAGTTGATCAGATGACCGAAGGGGACTCGATCAACCTCACAGAGATGGGCTACGACAAGCTCCTCGGAAAGGGGCCAATCACCCGTGCAATCAACATCACAGTATCAGAAGCCAGCGCTGGAGCCGTGAAAAAGGTCGAAGAAGCCGGTGGAACCGTTTCTACTGATGGTGAAGATGAGTTCGGAGAATGGGAGGAAGAGTGAATACTCTGACGGGGCGATACGATGGTTGAGAGGACTCCCAGCGCTATCGGCCTCTTTGCAATGGTGTCCGTCTACTGGGGTGGACTCTTCTACTGGCTCAGAGGCGACCTTCTCGATGGCGCAGAAGACGAACAGTTGCGAGCAATTAGGATGCTCCTAGTGTCCTTCCCATACGTCGGATTCGTGATATGGGGGACAATGTCCGACCTTCCAGAGAATATCCGGGAGATGCCATACGTAGGACGGGCCTTCAAACCTCTAACCTGGCTTATTTTCGTTATACTTCTCGCATATTGGGGATGGACTGACCCAGCAGCAGTCGGATTCCTTTTGGTAGGGGTGGCCCTGCTTGGATTCGGTGCCGGGCTGGCAATCGCCTGTCTCCTTTACTCGGGTTCGGAGTCTAGTAGACTATACGCACTCTCCAGACTAGTCGATGTCTATCCAAGCATCACAAAGCCCGATGGCCACGTAAGGTTCAATCAGAAGCTTTGGACTACAACATTGGTGCTGATAATTTACTTCATGATGACCAATGTCATGATCTACGGTCTTTCAGACTCAACTCTAGACATATTCTCTTCCTTCAGATCGATAATGGCCGGAGCATCTGGCTCCATCATGCACTTGGGGATAGGCCCAATAGTAACTGGCTCAATCATCATGCAACTATTCGCTGGAGCGAAGATCATACAGCTCGACTTACAGGACTCAGCAGATAAGCAACTCTACCAGGGCATTCAGAAGCTACTGGTCCTCTTCATGATCCCGGTCGAGTCTATACCTCAAGTCTACGGTTTCCTAGACCCCCACGAGACTCTAATCTACGACTTTGGGATAGGTTGGGCCAATGTGATCATTGTCGCCCAACTCTTCATCGGGTCATACTTGGTCTTCCTACTCGATGAGCTAGTCAGCAAGTGGGGCATCGGTTCTGGAATATCCCTCTTCATCGCGGCTGGAGTGGCTCAGTCCACATTCGTAGGTACGCTCTCTCCCTTGCCGGTGGTGCAAGGCTCCCCTCTGTCCTTCGACAACCCTCCCTCAGGGACATTACCCATGATTTTCTACACATTGAGGACTGCAACAAACTCCCAGTTGGTCTCCCAGAATGGATTCGAGCTAATGCTACTAAATCACGCTAATCCGATAGCGGCCCTGATTTCGTCGGTCATAGTATTCCTTGTCGTTGCCTATGCAGAGTCAAGTAAGCTAGAGCTCCCACTTACCCATGGGAAGGTAAGGGGGCACAGGGGACAGTACCCGATTAGGTTAGTTTACGCTAGTAACATCCCAGTCATACTCATGGCTGCCCTATTGGCGAACATCAATATGTTCACCCTTCTGTTCTGGAGTCATCCTACTCTTTCCACGGTGCCCATTCTAGGTAGGAACGGAGCGATGAGCAAGGCACACTGGTTCGGCTCCTATGAGGTCGGCGCGACAACGCCATCGGACGGCTTCGCTTGGTACTCGTCCATGGTCAATGGCGTGGGTGACTGGTTGATGCCTCTTCTGAATCAAACGGGCGATGCCTATGGCCATAGCCTAGGGCAGATAATGCTCCATGTCTTTACCTACGTTTTCGTCATGACGGCGGGCTCTACCGTGTTCGCCAAGTTTTGGATTGAGACTACCAATATGGGCGCCAAGGACGTGGCCAAGCAGATAGAGAGGACGGGAATGCAGATCCCTGGATTCAGGAAGAACCCAGTTGTTCTGGAGAGAATCTTGGAGAGGTACATCCCACCTGTCACCCTGTTCTCAGGTGCCTTCGTCGGACTTCTGGCGGCAGGTGCAGACCTGTTGGGCACAGTAGGTAACGCCACGGGTACAGGACTTCTACTCGCAGTTGGGATTATCCTTCGAACATACGAGCAGATTCAGAAGGAGCAGGCTATGGAGATGCACCCTGTGTTGAGGGAATTCTTCGGAGCCGAGTAATAGGCATAATCGACTCACTGAGAGCCAACGCCAACATATGGCCACACGTCATGTTGAAATACCGAATGTCGGTCGCCGGGATGCTGCGTTGAGCTGGCGTTGGAGATTGAGCACTTAGTGCCATGACGTCTTCCTTCAGGTTCGACGTTCGCCGAGGACGTGCTGCCCCGAACCAAGTTCGGGGTTTAGAGGTGAACCACAAGAAACGACTTGACCCCCGACATAGGGGGTGCAAGAGCAGATATCACATTCATTTTGTTTGAATGGTGTTTCTGCGCCAACCAATAAGTGAAAGCCTAAATTGCGACATTAACTAACATAACTTCCGCTGGATCAGTGATTCCGCTTCACGCGAAATCCGGTTGATCCTGCCGGAGGCTACCGCTATTGGAGTTCGATTAAGCCATGCGAGTCTAGAGGCCTAGCCTCGGCGTACCGCTCAGTAACACGTGGGTAACCTACCCTATGCTGGGGAATAAGCTCGGGAAACTGAGAATAATACCCCATAGTCCACTACGCCTGGAACGGTGAGTG
>DAJH01000006.1:0-1764 GCA_002498925.1 Euryarchaeota archaeon UBA173
GAGTCCAAACAAGCCCTGTGTATCATCTCTGCAGTTAGTATCTCCCTAAGGTGGCCAATGTGGAACTCTCCAGAGGGTGTTATCCCAGAAACCACTACTTGTGGACCTCCTCGCTCAGCGAGTTTTTTCGCTGTATAGTCTGCCCAGTGCATCCCTCTTCCTCAGACGGTTACCACTCTGACAAGTCCCCTAAGGGGGACTCCTTCTATCTCATTTCTATGGGACTTGTTTGCAAGTACCAAGCAGAGTTTAACATCCGCTCCTGCCGCTCGCAGATTGTTCACGGTCTTGGTCATGGTAGTTCCTCCAGATAGAACGTCATCAATGACGACACATCGCTTCCCTTCAACGGCTGCGAATACTTCTGATATGTGCCCTCCTCCATCATCGCTGATACTACGACTAATTGCAATGTCGAGGTCCATCTGCCCACCAACCGCCTGTGCGAAAGCAATTCCATTGATACTAATCCCAACCACTGTATCTACATCTTCGCCTATCTCTTCCTCAATAATATCACAGAAAACGTATGATATAGCCTCAATCCTTCCAGCTTTGACAGCTATCGACCTCCATCCAATTCTGATATCTTCGGGACGGTCCTCAGAACCAACTCCACCTGAGGAGAGCCATTTGATAGTAGTCTGTGAAAGGGACATCTCATCCGCTATTTGTTGTGTGTTCAGTCCGTCTGAGCGATATTGCTCGACCTTGGACCGTAATTCGTCGACACTGTCCGTCATCGCCCTTTCCCCCGCTACGATTGCTATGAACCTATTGAGAATAGAATATGGGAAAAGGGCAGTTATATTGTAATTAGAAACGACCCGTACTGCCGAATCCACCTTCTCCCCTTTCGGTCTCGCCAAGGCCACTCTCTTCCACTTCTCTGAAAGTAATCTCTGGAATCGGGGAAATGAGTAATTGAGCAATCCTCTCGCCAGCTTTCACAGTGTAGGATTCTCCTTCCCCAATCCAAGTCATCAGTACGAACAACTCCCCTCTGTAGTCTGCATCGATAGTACCAATGCTGTGAGGGAGGATCAGCCCCTTTGACCCCAAAGAAGAGCGAGCTCTGACTTGACCTTCATATCCGACTGGAATCGCTACCTTGAGCCCAGTTCGTAGTTTTACACTCTTTCTGAAAGGGACCACCGAATCTTCAAGCGCGTAAAGATCCCACCCAGCAGCATGTTCACTGCCCATAGTAGGAAGCCTTGCCCCATCTTCGGTCTTAGCTACCTTGACCTCCAATCGCCCGTCCATACCCGTCCCACTGGGTAACCTCACTTTGACCTTGTCCGAGCGAGGCTATCCGGTGAGGTGAAAAGGGACCCAATGTTCGGCAATCCAATGACGGGTTTCGATTATGAGGAGCTTTTGGATCGGGCTCGAGACAGAATCCCGGAGGGAATTAGTCAGAGATCCCGCTGGACAATGCCCGAACCCGACATCATGATAGAGGGGAGTCAGACAATTCTTCGAAACTTCTCCGACGTTGTGGATGCTATGGACAGGGACTCAAATCACGTCTATCAGTATCTATTGAATGAACTGGGCACATCAGGCACCAGGGAGCAGTCCCGTATCATGTTGAAGGGACGTGTCCCACCTAAGAGAATCAAGGAGAAACTAGTCAGCTACGTCAAGACGTACATTCTGTGTAATCAATGTAGGGCCCCAGATACAAGATTCATCAAAGAAGATCGGACTACCTTGCTAAAATGTCAGGCTTGTGGCGCCACTAGGCCAGTTAGACTGTAG
>DAJH01000006.1:2084-22296 GCA_002498925.1 Euryarchaeota archaeon UBA173
GTAGCTTCCGTTAAGGACAAGAATTCTTCAACGGCAAAGCTATTGCCGCCTCCTGGTTATTTGGGTGAGAAGTCAAGAAGTATCTTGCCACGATTCTTCCGGTCATGCATATGCAATTGCGCCTTTGCAACATCTTCGAATCTCCACACCGAGTCGATAATGGGTTCAATTTCTCCCTTCAGTAACATTCCTGAGAGAGTAGCTAGATGTCCCTTGAAAATAGACTCATCTTCAAGCAGTCCCATGTGGACTCCAAAAATTGCCTTGTTACTGCTCATCATCTTCAGAGGGTCAAATCTCGGGGTCGACCGCCACATTCTAAATGCAGACAGAACCGATCTCTTGTCGCCCCTGACGGCATTAGACGCGCCAAATAAATACAGCTTCCCTCCCTTCCTGAGAGCTTTGTAGGACTCCATGAGATTCCTGCCAGCCACTGGATCCAATGCATGGTGTACACCCTTCCCTCCTGTCTTTTCTTTACACACCCTAACGAAATCCTCAGAATCCCTGTCGACGAAGGTGACGCCCATTGATTCCACGAATTCCCTCTTTGGTTTCGAAGCGGTACCGACCACAAGTGAAGCCCCATAAGCCTTGGATATCTGAGCTACTGCTGTCCCGACCCCTCCAGCAGCATGGTGAATCAGCACTGTGTCACCTCGTGTAATTCCACCCAGGTGTACCAGCATATGGAATGCAGTCCCGTAGGTCACAGGGATCGCGGCAGCTTGATCGTAGGTCACCGAATCAGGAATTTTTATCACTCTGTTGGAATCTAAAACTACCTGTTCCGAATAACCACCAAAACCAGTCATTGCTAGAACCCTGTCCCCACATGAAAGTGATGCAACTTCGCTCCCTACCTCGACCACCTCTCCAGAAGCCTCGTAGCCGGGAGTGAATGGCGGGTCTGGATTAGAACCATAGAGCCCCTGCCTCATCATTAGGTCGGCGAAGTTTATCCCCGCACGATGAATCATAATCCTAACCTGCTTGGGCCCTGGAACGGGTTCTGGACACTCAACTATCTCGATCGAGTCGACGCCCCCAGTTCTTGGATAGATGACCTTCCGCATTCCCTTCACTCCGGTAAATAATAAACATCGACTACTAAGGTAGGTAAGTCCTAATTTCCCCTATGCCCTTCTTGCTTTTTGAGGGTATTTCATCTGGGTATCCTATCTTGATGAATCCTATTATCCTCTCCCGATCCTTCATGGCACCTATCGTCGAGTAAGCTAAATCAGAACGAGTGATTGCTCCGGTGCTCCATTGAGAGCCTACTCCATTACCCCAAAGTGAAAGAATCAGATTGTGCGTAGCACACACTGTAGCAGCATAGTCCTCCTCCTCTCGAAAACTATCATTTGGACTCAAAGCGGTAGTTACACAAATTAGTACTGGTGGCGAGAGTATCTTGTCGATCGCTCTGGTGACCATTTCCCCAGAATCGCCTTCGCCTGCATATTTCTTTACAGCCAGACTCTTTATCTCAGGAATTAGTGTATTCCGGGAATCCCTCCCCATTACGTAGAACTTCCAGGGATGGGTATTCTTGTGGCACGGCGCATTCCGGGCTGCCTCAAAACCCATCTCTAAGATTCTTGAATCAACTTCCTCACTGCTATACCTGTATATGGTGCGCCTCGAGGTAATTGCTTCCTGAATCCCACTCATCCACATCACCGTTCGATTCTATCGAACTTTGCAGCCAAGAAGAAGTCAGACTCTGTTAGCCCGTCAATTTTGTGAGTCCAGATCGCTGCCTTGACTCTGCCCCAACCCACCTCGAAGTCTGCATGGTGTCCCTCATCCTCGCAAATCCCTCCAGCTAAGTTGACGAATTCTAGGGCAGAGGAAAAGTCTGGAAATGACCACTCTTTCTGCAGGTGATGGCTTTCCACAACTTCCCAGCCCCCATTGAGGCCCGGCATTAGGCTAGAAATCTCTTCACTCGTAAGTGGGGGCTGCCCGCCCTCGCAAGCCAAACACTTCTTTTCTGCAAGATCATCCATAGTTATCCCCACAAATTATTGTCTTGCCTTCCGTCAGCCATTTGCTCGGCCTTTTCCTGCATCATGGAACGAAGACGCATGTCTTCTTTCTCGAATTTCATCATCTCCTTATCTTCTAGATAGGGGAGTCTCATATGTGCTAGTAGCCTAACTTCTACAATCACGTCTCTTGCTATTGATCTAAACGACTCCTCTTCGTCCATAATCTCTACCGCATTCCTGGTTGTCCCCAGCAGCATGCCCCTCACCCAGTTATCAGATCCCTCCGGAAGGGCTCTGGAATCAATCAATATCTCAAGCAGGTCGTCCTTCCTGAGTCCCGCCCTCCTACCTGAGAGTGGGCCATGGAAAACATCCTGAAGCTCGTCTAAAGATGGTGATCCATGTGCCTCGTGAATTTTACGGGCCCAATCTGGGAGACTGCTCTCCATACTCCCTTCTTCGATGTCCGGCATGCCCCTCCGTGGGGAACGTCATAGAAAAGGAGTGTGTTCAGAATTCTACTAATTTCTGTGAACTGCTCACTTGAAGAGGGATGGTTGCAGCGGAGCGGCCGAGGAAGGCATGGCATCGGTCGAGTGGCGTAGGATTCCAACGGTCCTGAGGACTGATGAGATTCTGGATAAAGCATTCAGGCGTGCTAGCAAGCAACCGGATACTGTAGAGGACCCAGATAAGTACCATAGGGTCCGCAAGCAGATGAATAAGATGGTCCAATCCGCAGCATCAGTAATAGATACAACTTTGATCGCATATGTAGAAAGGTGGCCCAGCCTGAATGCTCTTTCACCCTTCGACCAGGCACTGGTTGAAGCTGCGGTAGGTAGTGATGAATATAGGAGGTGTCTGGGAACTATCCAGTGGGCTGCTGAAAGAGTCAGATCGATAGCCGGTGACACTCAAAGGAAGATATTGAGGCTGCGGGATATTGATGGATTCCATCAAGCAAGGAGGGCAGCTTACGGAAGGTTTTCCTCAATCTTGGATCAGGTTTCTTCTGAGATAGAGTGGTTAGGCGCGGCACGTGACACATTGAGGGCGCTTCCCTCAATCGACTCGATGGAGCCATGTATCGTGGTAGCTGGCTCACCAAATGTCGGTAAATCGGCACTAATCACGGTTTTATCTAGTGGAGAGCCAGAGGTTGCCGCGTATCCTTTCACTACCAAACAGTTGCACTTGGGGCACTTCACCCATAGGAGGAGGAAATATCAGATGGTAGATACCCCCGGTCTACTCGATCGTCCAATGTCAGAAAGGAATAGTATCGAGATGCAGGCTATTGCAGCTTTGGAGAATGTGGGGGATGTTCTACTTTTTTTGATTGACTCCACCGAATCATCGACAACCCCTCTCTCGGAACAGGAACATCTCCTAGGTGAGGTCAGGGGATTGATATCTGAGAGGCCAATTTTAGTTGTCCAAAGTAAGTCTGACCTCCATGAAGCCCCGCCGGAGGGTCTCGGACTCATGGTTAGCGCCGAGAGCGGTGAGGGAGTAGAGGAATTACGAGCGATACTTGTGGAGATGATTGCAGCAGACGAAGTAGTCGACCCACTGAAACTCCCTGAGAACTGGCCTAGGAATGATTTGTCTGAGTGACTATCCTATGTGCCAGTTGTGTCCGCATACTGTACAATATAGGTCGAAACCACCGATAGAGACGGGCAGACCACCAATATCGATCTTAGACCCGCACCCGGGACATTTCTCTGCGGCCATACACGTCCCACTATGATTCGGTTCTTCAAGGAAACTGTGAACACATCAGGACTCCCTGAATTTCTTCCACAGGCTCTTGATTGGGAATGCCATCTCTCCTGCTCCTGCAAGTAACATTATTGCCACTCCCGCAAGAACAATCTCTACAAATGAAGAGAAGTGAATTTTCGTCTTTATTGTAACTATCTGCTCGTCCAGAGTGGAGCCATCCTTGCCAGCAGTGACAAACCTATACTCGCCAGGCTCCAGAGTAAATTCAAACTCCCCTTCATCGGAGTCTGGCCCCCCTGCCACGTAATCGAAGTCCTCGGAGGTGCAGGAAGTCAGTCCGTTCGAATCAGGATTGCAATTTTCTGGAGGGGGACTCTCAATTACTCCGATCCAACTTCTATCCGGCTCATCCCACTTGATGGTCAACTCAATGTCAAGAAGAACAAATGAAGTCGGAACTTCGAGGTCTTCCGACGTCATCCCGACCAGGCAACCAACTGAGTCATCAGTACAGGGGACTATCGGCACGTCGGTTCTTGAACTGTCCAAACCGACTCCTAGAAGGCTACCTATGACCAATAGTGCGCATACAGTTCCCACTGCCCCAGGAAGGATGGAAAGAAGCCTTACCATGTTCATTTTACCACCAATTCCCCCTCAAACAACCCCTCCGGCCATCTGCAAAAGAAGTAGAAGTATTGCAATGCCCGGGAACAAGTACATCATTATCGTCAGCCTCTTCCTAGATGCCTCCCTCTTCTCATTCTTCTGGATACAAGCCTCCTCTGAACAAACCGCTGGGTCACTATCTAGTGTAATCGGAGTCCAACAGACTACGCAATGCCGATGTGAATCTATGGACATCGCGCTATTGGAACGCTTCCTTTTCTCCTCTTTCTTACGCTTGGAAGCGGCATCTCTTGCTTCCTGAGCCGTTCTCCTCGCGGCTTTGGCTATTCTATCAGTTCTACTCAAGGAATCACGCCCCTCTGACTACCGTCCCTACAAACTCGCCACCAACTATGGCAGCACGAATCAGGTCTACATTTCTCCCATCAAGGACATTCAGGGTCATGTTTGAGATATTGGCCTCGGAAACTCCAACTGGATCGACAATCTGAGAAGCACCCGCCCTCGAATGTTCGGCGGGCCCGACAATTTCCTGAAGCTGGTCGTGCGTGAGAAAATCATGAGATTCAGCTTCAGGATTAGTCTTGGGGTCCTCTCCGAAGACTTTGGGCACATTTGTCGCTATTATGCACCTGTCGGCACCAGATGCAATAGCAAAACGTATCGCCACTGCGTCTGTAGTATGTCCAGGGGTTGTCCCCCCCATTACCACGACAGGCCTCTCTTCGAGAAGTAAAACCGCTTCATCTACCCTATTTGGAATGGTTCCAGAAACTGAAACACCCGCATCTGAAAGGGCCTCCCTAACTATAGTTGCATTCAGCCTAGTGGCGGCAATGCCGATCTTGTCCAGATGCCCCTCGTTATTGATTAGAGGCCTAGCCAGATCAATGCCCTCCCTGGCAGGGGCACCCCCTCCAACTACAATGCCAATCCTATCTTCCATTGAAACTCTGTCTCTGATCACCGATACGAGTCCTTCGAGCCAAGCATGACGCTCCTCTATTTCTGGCCTGAGGAGGCTGCCTCCGATAGCTGCGATAACTGTCGCCATCGACCAATGGGCTGGGACGTCCCCTTTCAATGCCTATGCCCAACCATCGTCTAAGGGTTGAAATGCTGCCCCTCCGGCCTTCCGCAGGAGGGTAGGTATGTCTGACGAGCTTGAACTTCAGCAGCGCAGACTCCGTCTGAAGAAAGCAGTAGGGGAACTGTCATCAATGAAGGGCATGGGCACGGAACTCGTTTCATTGGTCATTCCCCCAGACAAAATGATTCACGACGTCCGGCATCAATTGTCCAATGAGGCAGGACAGGCCGCCAATATCAAATCCAAGTCGACTAGGAAGCACGTTTCGGACGCCATTGAATCTGCAATGGCTTCTCTGAATAGGTACAAAACTCCCGGGGAAAGGGGAATAGCACTCTTTGTCGGGTATGTCATTGTAGGGAATAACAAGACGAGGCTCGTAAGCGTGGTAGTGGATGACCCTCCGGAACCATTCGGCTCCTACAGATACAGATGCGGTTCGACATTTGAGTTGAGCCAACTCGAGGAAATGCTCATCGATAGGACCGCTTATGGCCTCTTCGTAATCGACCGTTCTGAGTCGGCATACGGTCTGGCTAGCGGGAAGAGGTTGCATTGCCAGGAGCATGTAACTTCACTTGTTCCATCGAAGCACGGTAGAGGCGGACAGTCCGCCCAGCGATTCGAGAGATTGATCGAAGAAGCGGCTGATAAATTCTTCAAGAAATCAGCAGAGAGAGCCTGCTCTTACTGGCTACCGATGATCGAAGACCTCCAAGGAATAATCATCGGAGGGCCCGGTGCAACCAAGGACTACGTCGTAAAAAATGACTATTTCCATCACGAAATAAAGAAACTCATCAGAGAACCATTCTTCGATGTAGGGTACTCCAACGAGAGTGGCCTCAGGGAGCTTATCCAACGTGCAGGCGGACTCATGGATCAGATTGAATTGGATGTCGAGAGGAAACTCGTCGACTCTTTCCTCAGGGAGGTCATGCAGGCCCATCCTAAGGCGACATATGGCGAGGTGATGATTAGGACCGCCTTGGAACAAGGCGCGGTTGACAGGCTCCTCCTCTCTGAGAATATAACCGATAGGAGAGTAACATGGATGTGCAAGAGTTGCGGCAATGAGTGGGAACAGACCCAGAAGAGCCGCTCCGAAACTCCAGCCTGTAAATCGTGTTCTTCAGGGGATGTCAAAGAGAACCTGGAAAAGTCAATGGATTTGATGGACGAACTCACTATCCTAGCTGGCCATACATCGGCATCAGTGACCTTGGTCTCCATGGATACGGAGGAGGGAGCTACCCTGTACGAAGCCTTTGGGGGAATTGCAGCTCTGTTGAGGTATCCATTATCCTGAGGTGGAAAAATGAGGGAATTGATCAACGAGATACTCTCCCTTGTAGCTCCGAAACTACAATCTTTAGGCTTCGAGGAGGGAACTTGGGAGCGGCTTGTAGGGCCTTCGACAGTGAGTGGCTCCCTCTCTGACGTGGCCATGCCCTGCCATTCCCTGTCCCCTGCGATGAGAAAGAGTCCACTCGATATCGCTACTGAGATTTCTTCAGAGATTTCAGATTGCCTTGAGGGAATCGCCGATGTCTCTTCACTAAACGGATTCGTCAATTTTTCAGCTACCGAGTCATGGCTTTCGGCAAGAGTCGAGAACCTAGCCCCAGACTCGAGATTAGGAGTCTCGTTGGATGATCAAAGGGTTATCGCCGTTGATTATTCAGCACCCAACGTAGCCAAAGAGATGCATGTTGGACACCTTAGATCGACGGTGATAGGGGATGCAATAGTGAGGATGTTGGAATTCAAAGGGCATATTGTCCACAGGGAGAATCACGTAGGCGATTGGGGCACTCCTTTCGGGATGCTAATCGAGCATCTTCTGGACATAGGGGAAGGCGAGGTAGCCGGGGAAAAGGGAATTTCAGACTTCGATCTGTTTTACAAACAGGCAAGGACGAAGTTCGATGAGAATCCAGAATTTGCGGAGAGGGCGAGGTCCAGGGTCGTCAAATTACAAAGCGAAGAGGAAGAAACTCTCAGGTTATGGAATGTTCTCGTGAACGTCTCAACTAATTACTTCAATGAGGTATATTCTATGTTGGGGGTCCTTCTAACCGATGAAGACCTAATGGGTGAGTCGGCATATAGGCATTTACTGCCTAACGTGGTCGATAGGCTGACGGAAATAGGGATTCTCGAGAATAGCGATGGGGCGGACGTAGTATTTCTTGGCGGAAACTGGGTAAATCGCGATGGCGAACCCTTCCCTGTGATGATTAGAAAGGCAGATGGTGGATTCAATTATTCAACGTCAGACCTAGCTTGCATTATAGACAGGGTCGAGAGGCTCGGCTGTGACGATCTCTTGTATGTGGTCGGAACTCCTCAGAAGCAACATTTCGAGATGGTTTTCGAGGTTGCAAAAAGATCAGGATTCATGAATCAGGAACACCGTGCAGTTCACGTAAACTTTGGTTCAGTCCTAGACTCAGATGGACAGATGTTGAAGAGTAGGAAGGGCCAGAATGTAAAGCTGGTTGATCTTCTCAGAGAGGCGGTGACTAGGGCCGAATTATCCATTTCCGAGAAGAACCCCGATCTCAGTGGTGACGAGAGGAAGAATGTAGCTAGGATGATCGGCATCGGCGCCGTGAAATATTCCGACCTGTCATCAGATAGAACCAAGGACTATGTTTTCGACTGGGACAGGATGCTTTCATTCGAAGGGAATACGGCCCCCTATCTCCAGTATGCACACGCAAGGATTTGCAGTATCTTCTCTCGTTCAGGCATTGGAAGAGAATCTGCACGCGGCACAAGGATACAATTGAACACGCCAGAAGAGCGAGCTTTAGCGAAAACACTGGTGACCTTCCCAGAGGCCGTAGATTATTCCACGGCAGGACTTTATCCACACAGACTTTGTACTCATCTGCACTCTATTGCATCCTCTTTCGCCTCATTCTATGAGGTATGCCACGTGCTGGATGAAGACGACGAAGTGAAATCAAGTAGACTAGCAATGTGCGATTTGACAGCTAGGGCATTGTCTCTGGGCCTCGGGCTCCTGGGGATAGATTGCCCTGAGAGGATGTGAGTCTAGGACTCACCATATGAGAGGTATCTCATCAATGAGCCGAATATCACTCCGGAAACAACCAGGCTCTCTTCATTGAATCTATCCATCGAGTCTAGGTATGTGTGGTATTCTATGGAACCAGAGCCATAGCAGACAATGGCATCTCCATATTCCATCCCATCTTCCGGAACATTATCGATATCGTAAACGAAGGGGGCATGGTCTGAATTATATGGCATGCCAGTCGATTCGATGTCTCTGATGTTGATGCTGTATTTGGCCGACAGTTCGGGAAAGGACTCAGTGAAGACTCTTGAAATTCCCCTGAGCGATTCAACATCCGACTTGCTATTGCCAAACATCGTCAATCCCGTATTCCTTTCAAGATCAACGTGATTCATGTCTAGATTAATGTACAGTCGAAGGTTTTCTCCAAGCATGTTCCTGTATTTGTCAACCCATTCTTTGGACCCCCATAGCCCCTCCTCTTCTCCTCCCCATGTGCAGAAATATAGCGTATGGGCGGGCTCCCCGAGTTGCGACTCGAGTATTCCGAATTGTCGAGCAACTTCCTGCAGTGTCGCAACTCCTGATGTATCGTCCACTGCACCGGGTCCATTGTATACGGTATCATGGTGGGCGCCCATTATTATCACTGAATCCGACTTTCCCTGGATTACCCCGCAAGGTACATGGATAGTCGCTTCTCCTTGATTATCAACATCCGTCACCATTTCCAACCTTCCTTCCCCATTTATCACCATGTCAACAATAGTTTCTCCAACGCTCTTCGAGACCATGATGAATCCGAAATCATCTGGGATGAAGTCGAATTGACTCTTATCTATCGACTTAAAGTAAGGCACGCAGTCATTACTGACTAGATCATTGCAGTTCTGTTTAGCGTTGACGGTGATCATGCTGTATACGTCATTTTCTATGGCACGTAGGAGTAGTGCCGTATTTCCCTCGGTACCGTCTTCTAGCCATATCATGCCTATATTGCTAGATGCAGAACCCCAGTCTGCATCCGAACTTCCATTGCCCAAGTCGATTACATCCATGTTTTCGACGTGATTCACCGATGCAGAACCACTGTAACCTTGGATGACAAACTCCTCCCTATGGGAAAAATAAGTAATATCTCTATTCACATCTGCAGCAGAACAGGGGGTGGGCCCTCCGATTAGACCCCCTATGCTACCAGGGACGCAAATCGACAATACAGGTTCGTCACCAATAACAAACATCGGAACATCGAAGTCATCCATTGTCGTAGGAATTCCGGCCGCCGTAAAGTTATTTTTTATTGATTCTGCAGCATTCAATTCTTCTACAGTTCCAGACATCCTCCCTCCCCAGTCGGGATGCCCAAGATCGACAAGGGACTGTGCGTAGTCTCTAACTCGATCTTGTTCGAAGTCGATTAGCTTGTAATCGGGCTCACCTTGAATCCACTCAATAATGTCATCACCGTAGAGCAAGGCACCTCCTGCGCCCCCAACCATCAATACTGCCACAACTGCGAGGACCTGGATGGGCATTTCTCGAAACACATTCATTCTATTGCGTACAATTTCAGATGGCTTGAAGGAGGAAGATGCCTCCAATTTAGCATCCCTCTGCGGACCTCCCTCCCAATCCGCAAATTCTGCTTCGATAACTTCGTCTCCCATAATCCTCTCAATGAGTTCTGATTTATTCCCGGAAACAGCCAGCCCTCTGGACTTCAGGGCCTCTTTGAGCTCAGAAACGGTAAGCCCCGACCAATCAGAAACTTCATCCATCGAGAATTAACGAGAACTCTTGACTATTGAACCCATTTGGAAAACGATGTCTCAGGCCTGTGGTTAATCAAGTGAAACTTCTTCACCAGTCCATCTTTTACCCAAGTCATGATCTACATCTAGCTGGTCTAGTATTCTGGCGACAACAAAGTCGACTAATTCTTCGATCGTTGTCGGTGCGTGGTAGAATCCGGGATTCGCCGGGAGTATGACTACCCCCCACGAAGACATCTTCGCCATCGCCTCAAGATGAGGGGTGGACATTGGCGTCTCGCGAGGTACCAGGATTAGTTTCCTGCGTTCTTTTATTGCAACAAGAGCACTTCTGGTAGCCAAGTTATCTGAGATTCCTGCGGCTATCTTGCCTATTGTGGTCCCACTTGCTGGACATACGACACAAGCATCATACTTGGCCGAACCAGAAGCTGGCCTTGCAGCCAGGTTAGCGTTGTGGTGCAAGGTCACCCCATTCAGTTCCGAAATCTCATCAGGCTCCATTCCACATTCTAAATCTAGATTGATCGCACCCGCCCCAGTCACTATCAAATCGACATCCCATCCGGAGTCGCTTAACTGCTCGACGAGTCTAACGCCATATCTGGCTCCTGACGCCCCGGTAATCGCCACCACTGCCTTCGGCATGTATGGTGGGCTACACCCAATAGACTTGAATGGTTGCCTAATCGCCTAGGATCTCCTTGAGGGCCTTTCCGAGGTATACATATTCGTCTTCATGATTGTAAAGTTGGGCAGAAATTCTGATGTATTTGGTACCATGATGAACCCAGGGCATTACCGGGACCTGAATCCTGTAATCATCGTATAGTAAATTGTGAATGGGGTCACCTTCCATTCCAGGGGTGGTAATTTCGCCCTCCCATGGGAACTCTACAGCGGCAAGTGCTGAAATCATGGATTCGGGCGTCGGGGGAGTTGTCCCCAAGGCCTCACAGATTATTCTCCTCGCCTTTATCGCCAGTGACCTGTTTTTCTCCATTATTGCCGGCCAGCCACCTTCAACGAGCCCCTCCATATAATTCAGTGCAAATGGAATGCAAAGCCAAGGCGTCGGATCTTGTGTTCCCGGCCAATCGAATTCGAATCTGAACTTCTCTTGGGCAGTGCCATCGCTAGAATGGCCATGACCGATATTTAGGGGCTTAATCAAATTCTTCCTGTCTTCCCTGATGTGTAGGAATGCTGAACCTTTTGGTGTGCAAATCCATTTGTGACAGTTCCCTGTGATGTAAGCAGGCTGTAGTTCGGAGATATCTATATTGACGATTCCCGGGCCATGTGCCGCATCCAGCAGAACATCGACACCCATTCCTTGGATTTCCTTGACCAGTTTCTCAAATGGCATCCTGAGGCCTGTTGGACTGGTAACGGTGTCTATCATTGCAAGAACTGTTTTCTCGGTCACTGCATCAAGTAGTGGGCTAATGACTTCCTCTTCATTACTAACTCTGAATGGGATATCGACCACTACTGCTTCGGCCCCGGACCTAGAGGTGACGTAGTCGATAGCGTTCCAACATGCTTGATATGCGTGATTTGGAACAATTATTTCATCTCCTTTTTTCAGGTCAAGAGACCTCAAGATCGTATTGACCCCTGCAGTGGCATTGGTCACAAAGACCATCCCATCGGGATCAGCATTCATGAATTCAGAAATCGCGATAATAGATTTCCACCACATTTCGCGACTTCCTCTCTCGACGAAAAGTACTGGGTCCCTCTCCATTAATTTCCTAATTCTATCCTGCTCCTCCAATACGGCGACTGGTGCGGCCCCGAAGGAACCATGATTCAGAAATACGGTCTCATCATCAAGTCCCCAGTGCTCCGACAATTCGCCCTTCCTTGGAATCATGCCAAAACTTCCGGAGTCCAATTTTCAGGGCTCATCGGGGCCCTCTTCAGAATTTCCTCGCAGGTTTCGAGTAATGCTTCCTCGAAACGACGAACGTCCAGGGGATTCCCAAATTTATCTTGCGAGTACCCAAGCTGGTGCAAACTTGTGTGGGTCCCTCTAATCATCCCACAGCCCTCCAGGTCCTCGACCCTAGAGCCAGGGGTATCGACATTTATCGACATCCCGTGGCGACTTACCCAGTGCAAGAATGAAAGCCCTATCGAACAGACCTTATGGCCGTCTACCCAAGCCCCCTGCATGGACTCGTCTTTGTAAGACTCCACCCCGCATTTTTTCATAGCAGCGATGGCCCAATCCTCTAGTATTCCGATGATCTTCCTGACACTCTGATCTTCCACTTCCCATTTGATGATGGGATAGACCACCAACTGCCCGGGGCCATGCCAAGTAATTCCCCCGCCTCTATCTGTGTCCATAGTGGGGTATCCGTCAATCTCTACACCATCCCTCCTGGCCTTCGGCCCAATCGTGACGACTTCTGGATGCTCTACAATGATGAGGGTATCTGGAATATTTCCTTCAATCCTGTCCCTCTGAAGGTCCTTCATGGCCTCAGACACAACTGAGTGTTCAGCCATTCCGGCCCTGAGGACTCTGATCGCCCTCATTCTCCATACCTCATGCTGAGTGGATGGCATGCCCAAGGGTCTTCAGGACGCCCTCGTGGAATGCCTCGGTCATTGTCGGGTGAGCGTGAACTGTTTCAGCAATATCCTCCAAAAGTGCGCCCATTTCCAAGGCCAAGATGAATTCACCATGGAGCTCTGCCACATGACTTCCAACTGCTTGGATTCCTAATATCACATGATCAGACTCCCTGGCCACTACTCTGACAAAGCCACCGGTCTTCTCTGCCTCCAGAGTCAGTGCTCTCCCATTCGCTGCTAGTGGGAATTTTCCGATAATGACAGCCTCTCCCCTTTCTTCTGCTTCATCTGGCAGAAGTCCAACGGAGACCACTTCTGGCTCGGTGAAAACAATTGCTGGAATTGATACCTTGTCAAATTCCCTATCAAGCCCCGAAATTATTTCTGCTACCATTTCCCCTTGGGCACTGGCTTTGTGGGCCAACATTGGTTCTCCTGAAACGTCTCCTATTGCATATACGCCAGGGACATTTGTCCTGCACTGCCTGTCTATCCTGATGAATCGCCCAGTTGCATCCATCCTCACTCCTGTTTTCTCTAATCCCCAGTCCCTGGTATTCGGACTTCTCCCAACAGTAACCAATACCTTGTCTACTTTCAGAGTATGCTCCTCTCCCCCTTTCTCGAATTTCAACTCGACCTTCTTCGAGGCCCCCTTGCCCTTCACCTCTGCCCCTCTGGCGAGGGAGTTAGTGTGTACGATTACTCCGTGTTTCTTTAGCCATATTTCAAGTGGCCTACGCAATTCCTTATCGAATATGCCAAGTATGCTGTCCATGCCCTCAACGACAGTGACTTCAGATCCCAGTTTGGCGAGTGCACAACCCAGCTCAAGGCCGATGTACCCACCTCCAACAATCGCCACCTTTTTTGGTAGATTTTTAAGATCTAGAGCACCAGTAGATGAGAGAATAAATTCTTCATCACATGGCATAAATGGCAAGTCGATATGACTCGATCCAGTGGCTAATATGACATTTTCTGCCTCGATTTCGATAGTTCCGTCTGAAGTTTCAACCAGGCACCTATTGGAAGATGTGAAATTCGCCCAACCCTTGACCAGCTCTACGCCAGCCGCTTTCAAGAGTCCCTCGACACCCTTGTTTAACCGTTCAACAATGCCATCTTTCCATGAAACTAGGGCCGACATGTCCAGACTCGGCTCTCCCGAAACTGAGATTCCCATATGTCCTCCCTCCGACGCGTGCCGGCTGAGGGACTCGAAACGCTCTGCCGCGTGAATCATTGCCTTGCTGGGGATGCAGCCTCTGATTAGACAGGTCCCTCCCGCCTTATCTCCCTCGACAACTATCGTGTCCAGGCCTAACTGCCCCGACCTAATTCCAGCAACGTATCCTCCCGGCCCAGCACCGACAACGAGAACCTGACACTTCCTTAGTTCGCCCATCTCGAATCCTCACATGAAGATCAAAGCAGGATGCTCGAGCATCCTCTTTAGGTGTTGAATAAGACTGGCACCATCGGCCCCATCAACAACTCTGTGATCGAATGAACTGGACAGATTCATGATTCTGCGAACGACGATTTGACCATTCCTGACAACAGGCATGTCCCGTGCCTTGTGGACGCCAAGTATCGACATCTCAGGGTGGTTGATTATTGGAGTGGCCCCCAATCCCCCTTCTCTACCAAGGCTAGTAATTGTGAATGTTGAACCAGTTAGGTCATCCAAACTCGCCGTACCATCTCTGGCAGCTCCTGAAACTCTGATTAGCTCACTAGCTGAATCCCAGATGTCGAGAGACTCGACATGCTTGACAACCGGGACATAGAGCCCCCGTTCAGTCTGAGTGGCTATTCCAAGATTGACCGCCGAATGCCTATGCACCACTCCTGAATCATCGTAGAAGTGGCCATTGCATTCAGGATGTTCTGGCATAATCTTGGAGAGTGCAAGCATAATGAAAGGAAGATAGGTTAGTTTTGGTTGTTCTGGAGACCTGCTAGAGTTCAGCATTTGACGCAATTCTTCAAGCTCTGTAACATCAACCTCCTCGAAGTAGGAAAAATGGGGTATGGAGAAAGCACTCTTCACCATCTGCTCGGAGATCTTCCTCCTCAGGCCTACGACCTTTACCTCTGTAATCTCCGTCCTCTTTGTTGAATAAGCAGTCGGAGCAGCTCCCATTACCGACCCCCCTCCCGCGAGGAATGCATCGAGGTCAGCATGCCGAATTCTTCCAGCAGGGCCACTCCCACTGAGGCCCGATAAATCGACTCCAGATTCCCTGGCCCTTCTGCGTACTGCGGGACTAGCCAGAATCGATCCTGACTTCTTTCCAGCGATAGCAGGGGCTTTGATCTCGGGAGGCGGAGGGGATATTTTGGGAGGGGGGGCCTTTGCTGCCTTCTCTTCTATGGGTTGCGATTCCGTGACTGGCGCAGACTCTTCCTCCACTGGTTCCTCCACTGGCGCAGACTCTTCCTCCACTGCCTCTTCCGAGCCCCCCGAAGATCCTTCCAACTCGAACTCTACTAAAGTAGTGCCAACTGCGATCATATCCCCTACATCTCCGCTCAGGGAAGAAACTACTCCATCAGTGGGAGAGGGTATGGTAACCGTTGCTTTGTCGGTCATTACATCCACAAGCGGGTCATCTTCGGAGACTTTGTCACCTACAGAAACATGCCATGTCACGACCTCGCCCTCAACTACTCCCTCCCCAATATCTGGAAGCTTGAATTCGTACGTTCCCATGCTTAATTCTCCTGTGTCTTGGCTATCGCCGCGGCTATCCTGTCCGGTCCGGGCATGTAATCCCATTCAGTAGTATGGGGAAAAGGTGTGTCCCAACCAGTAACTCTTTCGATGGGAGACTCAAGGCTCCAGAAACACCTTTCTTGTATCGAAGCAACCATTTCCGCCCCAAAACCACTGGTTTTTGGAGCTTCGTGGACAATCACACATCGACCAGTTTTGGATATTGACTCCTCAATTGCCTCTTTGTCCCAGGGGACTAGTGTTTGAAGGTCGATCAAGTCACAGGAAATGCCACTATCCTTTATGGCCTGTTCACAAACATGCACCATGGCACCCCATGCAATTACCGTACAATCATTCCCTTCGAGGGCCAGCCGAGCTTGACCAAGTGGAATTGAGTAGTGGGATTCAGGAACCTCTGCCTCGGGGTGACCTCCCCATGTCGGGACATTGTGCGGGTCCCCGTAGAATGGGCCCCTGTAGCATCTTTTCGGCTCAAAGAAAATTACAGGATCATTATCTTCAATCGCACTGATTAGAAGTCCTTTGGCGTTGTATGGCGTAGAGCAGTAGACCACCTTGAGCCCTGGGGTGTGAGTGAACTGGGCTTCGGGAGACTGCGAGTGGTGATGACCTCCTCTGATTCCCCCTCCAGCTGGAGTTCTGATTGTGACGGGGCACCAAAACTCCCCTCCTGACCTGTGTCTAACCTTTGCCATCTCATTTACGATTTGGTCATAGGCTGGGAAAATATAGTCTGCAAATTGAATCTCCACGACAGGTCGTAGCCCGTTAATCCCCATCCCAAAGGCAGTAGCAGCAATGCCTCCCTCCGAGAGGGGCGAGTCGAAGACACGGTGCTTTCCGAACTTTTCTTGAAGTCCATCAGAAGTCCTGAACACCCCTCCGAAGTAGCCCACATCCTCTCCAAAAATTATCACATCCTCGTCATTCGAAAGCATGGTGTCCAGTGCACTATTGACCGATTCCACCATATTCATGTTGGGCATTATTCATCCCTCCACTTTTTCATTTCTTCCCATTGTTCCATAAGGTGCCAGGGCGGAGTCTCGTAAACCTCGGTAAAAATTGCATCCGATGAGGGGTATGGGCCATTCGCCAAGTCTCCGAACTTTACCGCCTCTTTGTAAGCGCCCATGACCTCGGAGTCTAGCTTTTCAGATAATTCATCGTGATCCTTCTCAGTCCACTCACCGATACTGATCAGGTGATCCTTCAGCCTGTCGATTGGGTCTCCTCCGGGCCAGTATTCGTTTTCATCATGGGGCCTATATCTGGAAGGATCATCACTGCTGCTGTGCGCTCCCGCGCGATATGTTAGAACTTCTATGTGGGTTGGACCTAATCCCATAGATGCCCTCTCCCTAGCCCACCTAGTAACCGAAAATAGCGCTAGGAAATCATTCCCATCCACTCTGATACTCGGTATCCCGTAAGGTATGCCTCTGATAGCAAAATTCTGCAAGCCACTGGCGAAGTTGCTGTGAGTTGATATTGCCCATTGATTGTTCACAACATTTAGTATGACTGGGGCCTTGAAAATTGCTGCAAAGTTCAGTGCGTAGTGATAGTCGCCCTCTGCACTGGCACCATCGCCGATCCAGGTTATGGTAACCTCGTCGAGATTCTTGTATCTGGAGGCCAGAGCAACTCCTACAGCCTGACTGAATTGCGTTCCAACAGGGCTTGAGACAGATATGAATCTGCCCTCTTTGTACGTGTAGTGGACCGGCATCTGCCGCCCCTTTACGTTGTCCTCCTCATTTCCAATACAATGACAAATCATGCTAACCATATCGCGACCTCTAACAAATTGAGCTCCGGGTTGCCTGTATGTCGGGAATAACCAGTCTTGAGTTTCTAGAGCCATTGTTTGGGCAATTGCTACTGCCTCCTCGCCAAAAGACCTCATGTAGAATGAAAGCTTACCAGTGCGCTGCATTTTCATCATCCTATCGTCAAAAATTCGAAGCCTTAGCATGTACTCAAGCCCCATCTTCAGATCCTCGGGGGAAAGATTAGGATTCCACTTTCCGGAGGCACTATTGTCGTCCCCTAGAACCCTTACTAGTCCGGTTGCATGCTCTGATGATTCCTCGGCAGAGCAATCCATTTCCAACATCCCAAGATCCTCGGGTTTCCAGGGCCAATCGGTAAATTCTGATTCATCACCAGGCCTGTGGGGGGCATCCGGGATGTGCAGGGGGATATCAGAACTATCTCCGGCCATGATTCACCACTATCTCTTCATGCTCATATTGTTTGGGTTTGGCTAATCTGGCCGACCTTAAGGAAGCTCACAGCCGAGCCAGTCGACTCTCTGGTTACTACAGGCTCTCCACCTTTGGCCTCTTCCCATAGCAGTCCGGCTCTGTAGCTAGACCTTACCAGGGGCCCACTGGCGACAGCGCTGAATCCAATTTCCCTTGCTTCCCTGTCCCATTTCGCGAATGCAGATGGCTCTGGGAATCTATCCACCTGGAGGTGCCTGTCACCCGGCTGGAGGTACTGCCCCAAAGTAATCATGTCAACTCCTGCTGAACGGAGCCTCATCATCGCTTCGGATACCTCCTCGTCTGTTTCCCCCAATCCCACCATAATACTACTCTTTGTCAGCATGTCAGGCCTGATTCTCTTTGCCTCCACTAGAATTGAGATCGAACGTTCGAATGATGCCCTCGGGTCCCTCACCACCGAGTCGAGCCTAGGCACGCATTCGACGTTATGGGCAAACACCTTCAGAGGGAGTCCCTCAAGTAGTGTAGAAAGAGACTCCATGTCTCCGTCTAAATCTGAACAAAGTAACTCAAGGCCAACATCGGGTGATTTTTCATGAATTGCTGCGATGCATTCTCTGTAATGTCTAGCGCCTCCATCAGGTAGATCGTCCCTGTTGACAACCGTGATTACTGCATGACTCAAACCCATTCTACTAACCGCTTCCGCCAATGATTCTGGCTCTGAAGGATCTAGGGGAGGTGGATTCTTAGCAGTATCAATCGCACAGAACCTACAACCACGAGTACAGACATCGCCTGCAATCATGAATGTCGCAGTTCCCCTTCCCCAACAGTCGTGAACGTTAGGGCACCGAGCCTCTTCGCAAACTGTATTCAAGCCATTCTCAACAACTCTAGTTTTTGTCTCGTTGTACCTTACTTGAGACTCGCCTACTGGAAGTGAGGTTTTGAACCACTTGGGAAGCCTCTTCCTTTCCCTGGACCTTCTTGATTTAGCACTCTCCGAAGGAGTTACGGCGCATCCATTGCCACTGCCCGGGGCATCCTTAGCGAGGGGCAGGCGAGTGACCATCGGTTCTCTCGGATGGAGGTACGAAATTAACCATTCTCATGACGCTCTCTACGAGCCTATCGAGAACAACCCGTAATAGGGGCGTGTTTACTCGGGGCGTCATGCCCGGAGGCACAGTGGTTGTTACGGGTGGTGCAACTAGGATTGGCAGAAACATTTCTTTAGCGCTGGCTCGAAGCGGATTCTCAGTAGCAGTCCACTATTTTTCTTCCGAGAATGAAGCCAAGGAGGTAGTTTCAGAGATACAATCCTCCGGAGGTAAAGCCACGCATGTCAAGTGCAATCTGTCCGATTCCAAGTCAGTATCAGAAATTATCTCCAAGGCGGAAGAGTCACTTGGTCCCGTTGTAGGTCTAGTTAACAACGCTTCCAAGTTTTCTCATGATGACATCTCAAACATCTCAACAGAGTCTTGGTCCGATCATATGGAGGTCAACGCCCTATCTCCGATATTGCTAATCGGAGAACTGGCCAGAAGACTTCCGGATGGAAAAATGGCATGCATTGTCAATATTTTAGATCAAAAGATCGCTCAACCCAACCCCGATCATCTATCTTATACTGCCTCGAGGTATGCAATGTCGGGCGTTACTGACGCTCTGGCAAGGGGTCTGGCACCTTCCATACGCGTGAATGCTGTGGCACCCGGTCACACTCTTCCAAGTCCGGAACAGACCGAGGTAGGATTCGCCAGGGCCCAATCCGAGGCCCCATTGGGCTTCGGCCCGAGCCCGGATGATATAGCTGAGGCAGTCGTCTTCCTCATGCGATCCAGATCCATCACGGGCCAGACAATTTTTGTGGATGCGGGAGAGAGATTTCTCGCCAGGGAGAGGGATGTCTATTTTGAAACGGAGGGGGTATAGTGAGTTCGTACGTCGAGTTGCTAAGGGATTTGGCAAAATCTGGGGCTAATGATTTCACGACTCTCTTTTTGGAAAACTCTGTGAGGGAGGTCGATATCGGCGTGTATGAGCATGAGATTGGTAATCCCCAGAGAATTAGCTTTGATCTGTACGTAATTATTGAAGGCGCCTCCAAGCCGGAGGAAGATCAGATTGACATGGTTCTCGACTATGAATTTCTTTCTTCTTCAATCGATAGAGTCGTCTCGAGGGAGAGGAGCGCCCTTTTGGAGACTCTTGCGTCAGGATTACTGGATGAGGTAATGTCCCCAGGGGAAGTCGTCGCTGCTACCGTATCCATCAAGAAACTTGATGTCGCTGGGATTGATGGCGAGCTTGGTTGCTCCATGACACGCATCAGATGATTGGTGCAGAGGGCAGGATTTGA
>DAJH01000006.1:22650-39669 GCA_002498925.1 Euryarchaeota archaeon UBA173
TTAAGTCCGGCCCCTTTGACCAACTCGGGTACCTCTGCAACCCCTGAGCGCGGGTTCTCCTCCTTGAATCGAGCGCTTTGACAACCCCCACAACCGACTTATCACGTGCCCTTAGGGCACGAACGCTTTAACGCCACTCCTGCGGGCGACAAGACGTGTATGCGAGCAGCATAGCGAATAGTGAGTCCCGCCGTTTCAGGCTGGCCCTAGTACTTTCAGTGCTGATGTTAATGCCGTTTGGAATGGCCTCAGACAACCAATATGAACTCCCTGAAGAAACCAAAGCCAAAGCAAGTTCTGATGTTCAGTTGAACCTCTACACAATGTATTTCGCTTCTCAGAACTCCTCTGCGGGCGGGGATGGGTACATCACAACACAGGTCCCAGAGTCAGGCGGACAGGAGTCAATGAGCGCCCTCGATAACAGCATAGAGTTCCGAACAAGTCCTATGCTTTCGTCATTGGATGTCGCAGGCCGACCTAATCACGGCTCAGGCTCCGGATCCTATTACCTGCCACTGGGCCTATTCATGAGAGCAACAGGCCCTGACACCTCTACGGTGGAATGGACCCTAACTCTCAAGTCATCTGGAAGTCAAGTCGGCTCAGTTTCTTGGAGTACAGACGCGTGCAACCCCGGAATCACTCAGAGCTGTAGCTTCGACCATGAGACATTTGAGATTGACTTGGGAAATAATCAACGATTCACTATCGACAAGGATGAGCGCCTCGAGTTGATTGTAGATGCCGACATGTCGGGGTGTGACAGCGGAGGAAGCCCATTCGGCTCCAGTTGCGAGGCCGAGGTAGCATGGAACGAGATTGACGGAGATGATAGGTTCAGCACACTCGAGATCGAGGCAAATGCAATTTCTAACAGCCTAGTACTCCTTCAGAGGGAGGGTGCAGAACTTGCAGAGGGTCCAGAATTGGAATGGTATCCGAATGATATTCTTTCAGAGAGGGTTATGCAGTTCTCATTCGATGTGAAGAGTAGTTTTGGCAGATACGACGTGGACTCGGTCAGGTTACTGATGAGGGATCCCGATGGCATGTACCGAATAGACCATGTTATCGATGAGGATGATGAGGAAATAGAAGACACGAGTCAAGGAATCTTTGGAGAGTACCTTTGGTCATACCCGAGTGGAATCCCAGCTGGAGAATATTCGGTAGAACTCGAGGTTTCCGATATTCAGGGTAACAGTGTAATCATCGAGCACGAGCCTGTTACTATGGAGCAGTGGGGAGTTGCATTGAATCACAGGCTGGATCGTACCACGGAATATATGGCCCCAGGTCAAACAACCCCGGTCCCTCTCCAATTGGTCCACAGGGGAGACTCGACGAAGTCCATGGATGTGGAGTTGGAAGTCCTTACAAATTTCCCAAGCTCTTGGTTGCTAGAATTTGACTCACCAGGGGGCTACACGTTGAATGCAGGCGGCGATATTCTGAATCCAATCCTGACCCTTACTGCACCCGAGGATCTTACCGGTGCCCCCGGTTCCATAGACATCAGGGCCGTTGCAGAAGCAGAGGTCGACGGAGTACTTACTGTTGTCCACCAAGACACGCTGCAAATTGACTTGGAGAAGATTGACGTTTACCAGCCGCCGCAAGTATCTATCTGGTCAGAAGATCATGATGTTCCCATAGCAAACTCCTCGCGCCCCGACGACATCGATTCAACCATCCCGAGATATGTTGATTACGACCAATTCACACCCTTCCTCCTTGAGATATTCAATACCGGTTTCGACGCCGACACTTTCAGAATCGATGTTCTACAGAGGTCGAAGGCGATTATTCATGTCTATGACAACGATACAGGCCAGAGAATTCTGGAAGATGAGGGCGATGGCACATTCCATACCGTCCTTTTGGATAGGCACGACACACAAACACTGAGGCTGATGGTCAAACCCTCTGCTGACAGGGAAGATCCAGATATTGGCCCGGTCGAGATAGAAGTAGTAAGCTCTGGAAATGCCTCATTGAGATCCACCGTTTTATTCACCATACAACGTACCTTTGGAATCAGGGCCGAGGTTTCCTACGACTGCGACGGGTCCCCCCTTGGTCACATCACAGTTTCCCTCTGTGCGCCAGGCTCAGGAAACCCGGAAGTGTCCCTTAGGGCAAAGATCACCAATACGATGACCTCTGGCGAGTCAGCCACTTGGTGGAGAATTCAGAATCCAGCATCATTGGATGAGAACACCGATAGAAACGGGGCATATGGGCAATGGCAATTCAGAATTGAGGACTCTTCAGGGAATGCAGTTCCCCGTGTATCACTGGCACCGGGCGATGAGACCGAGGTATTTGTGACCGTGACCCTGACAAACCAAGTCGAATTCGGAAACCACACTGTTTACTTGAGGATCGTAGAAGATACTACAGATGACGATGCCAAGTACTTCGATCTGCCAATGGTGTTTGAGATAGACGCGGATGAACCTAATTTGGAAATTGTCCAAGTTACGCCCAATAGGCTTCTTGTCCCAGGCGAATCTTACCCCATTCAGATGAAAGTCAAGAATTTGGGAAATAGCCCTCTGACAGTCCTTCTGGAGGCCGAGGTCGATGGAACCGGTTGGTCTGTCGACATCGACGGCCCTTCAGGGTCCGTTCTGATAGTCCTAGGGGCTTTCGAGGAAGTCACATTCGTCTTGGACGTCAACGTTCCAGATTCAGCAAACAATGGCGAGGCAGTCGATGTGTTAGTCTCAGCAACCCCCTTCGACACTCAACAGAGCTGGCCTGACGATTCCACAGCCGAGAAGACGGTAGTGATGAGAGTGGGCATCTCATCTCTGATTGACAGGCTAGTAAACGAGATCACGCATCCCCGGCTTTCGACTTACATCGTAGGCCTAGTTGCAGCAATGCTATTGATCGCAGGAATACAGGGTGCCATGAACAGGAGAAGATGGAAGGCGCACATGGCATATTTGGATGCTATTTCAGATGATTCAGATGACGATCTGGAGGATGAGGAGGAGGATGATTTACCTGCTCCAGTTGTGTCGATAGAAGAGGAAGAGGACGACCAATACGAGGATGACGACATCGAACTGGTTTGATTAGTAGCGAGTCATTGTCCGAACGACGCTCCATTCCTCTTAAGTGCCCTACTTTGCGCCCAAGAGCAAGGGGTTGCGTAGCATGGGCTCATTTAATCAATCTAAAGGGTTGGATAAGGACAGGCTCAGCAAGAGCCGGTCGGCCATCATTTTCTCTGCCCTGATGCTCCTTTCTTCATACTCAGCATTGGAGTTTGCTTCCTGGGAGGCATTGGCGTCTACTGACCAGGATGGGGATGGCCTTTCCTACGGTCTTGAGTTCTACATCAACACACAGCCCCAGGACTGGGACACCGACAATGACGGCCTCCCGGATGGCTGGGAATGGCAATATGGCCTGAACCCCCTTTCTGCAACAGGCGATAATGGGTCAACAGGCGATCCAGATGGCGACTCCCTTTCCAACCTGAACGAGTACATGTATGGCATTCCCGCGAATTGGGACTCTACAAATACCCCGAATGAGCTAGACAATGGCGTTTGGTGGAATGGCACGGTTCCAGTAAGTAATTGGGACGAGGAGAGCGCCATGCAACTTATTCAGGGATTGGGTTCGGACGGGGCCGATGAAGATCCATGGGGCAATATCTGCTTCAATACATTCGATGATGACAAGGACGGTCTGGTCGACAACTTCGACAGTGACGGCGACGGGGACGCAAACTGCACCAGTGATGACGACGATGGCGATGGAGCCATCGACGAGGACCCCAATGGCTGGGATACCGACGGAGATGGCATGCCGGATGGCTGGGAGGTCGCAAATGGCCTAGACCCCACCTCTCGCACCAATCAAGACGGGGCATCAGGTGACCCAGACGGTGACGGCCTAGTCAATCTGAAGGAATTCATCAACCCTGCTTGGGGGACCAGGAATGGGTCTACCACTCCGCCCACCCAGTATTTCCGACCGGGACCTCTGAGCATGACCGCCACAGAATCGCCTTGCAACCCTGTACTGCTTTTGGGTCCCGGGGGCTGCCTGATTTTCACTGCTGAGGTGGATGGAATAACTTCCACAGACCCCCAACTGAACGACACAGACGGGGATGGCCTCAATGACTCATATGAGGCACTCGTTTTGCTTACTGACCCAACTTCCCCCGATACCGATGGAGATGGAATTAGCGATGGTGTCGAGGTCAATGGGCAGTATGGGGACCCTCCCTTGGCAAGCGATCCGAGGGACAATAATACAGATGACGACCAGTTCGACGATGGCGAGGAGGACCTGAATGGAAACGGGATCGTAGATGAAAATGAGACGGACCCCACTAGGATAGAGGATTCGGGTGACTTCGACGATGACGGCATACCAAATTGGGAAGAAAATATGACATGCACCCTATGGAATGTTGCGGATACCGATGGAGGGGGAATTAGTGATGGCTCGGAACTCGATCCATCCCATGGTACTGATCCCTGCACCTCCCTGCAAACACTGAATTTGTCCATCGTAGATTTCGATGCCACTAACATGGTGCTTACGTTGAACGATACCTCGGCGCTCGACCAGACTCCCGAGGATTGGAGGCAGAATGGGGAGCCAATGGGATTCTATGTTTCATCAACTAATGGCAGCCTAACTGGTTTTAGATTCACATCTATCAATGGGGACTCATTAAGGGGAATAGACACGGACAAGCCTCCCGATGCCACATCCGTGACGTTCGTCAATTTCTCTTGGTGTTGGGACCAATCGCTTGGGTTGTCTAATGATCCTATATGCGATGATGACTATTTCGATACTGATGGGGATGGGCTAGCTGACTGGGAGGAATCAACAGGAAGCTTTGGTTTCCTGTCAGATTGGAATATGTCGGACACTGACGGGGACGGGGTGAATGATTTGGATGAGATACTGAATCTCACCGATCCAAGCAACCCTTGCGACAATCTTCTGGACTCAGATGGGGATGGACTAAACAATTACTTCGAGAATACAACTGTTTGCCTTATCGCCTTCGGTGATTTGGGAGGCAACGCCACAACTGATACTTACTTCACACTGTGGAATGTCACTGATACGGACAATGGAGGGGTTACGGACTTCCAAGAGTACCTAGATGGGACCAATCCTCAAAATAACCCAAATGATGACCTAAATCCAGTCGATACAGATGGAGACGGAATTCCCGACACAATCGAGAATTCTACCGGCACAGACTGGAGAGATCCGGATACAGACGGAGGAGGCGTTCCCGATGGCCAGGAGTGCACGTCTGAATTTTGGGATATTAATTGCCTGAATGCCGATGGAAACCCCTGGGATCCCACGGACGACATAGACGCCAATATGATGTTCTTCGAAGCCATGAACACATCTACTGGGGTCGATCCAAATATCACTCACTATTGGAGGTGGCACACATACGATTTCTACACGGGGATTTCTTGGGGTGTCAACACCAGCCTCGTGGGCAACACGCAGATGTTCCCGGGTTTCTCTACGACACAGGGCGTCGCCGACCAACAGTTTTGGGATGGCTCTGAGGTCCTCGGTTGGGAGATATCCTTGGAGTCAGGGGCCCTGATTTTCCCTGGCGAGGAAATAATAGTCCCTCATAATGCGGTCAATTACACAGGATGGACTGATGCAAATGCGGGACTCAACTTCTCGAATTTCACCAGGGACGCAATAGTAGACGGTGCCACCATAGACACTCTCTTCGTCACCGCTCCACAAGTTCTAATCACCCAAGCAATTAGGGAAAATACCACAGAATTTGCAAATAGCACCTATGCGACTGATCTCCCTAGCTCATATCTGGCAAAGGGCAACGCAGCCAACTTTGTCAGTTCCATAACTGCGACAGTAATCAACGAGTCAGGCGCATTCTCAGCTTGGGATAGGGTATCAGCAATCCAGGACTTCATCATTAACGGAAACTCCACTACTACTTTCCTGAGGAATCACAATGGGACTGAAGTTGGCGTTCTTGATGATGAGGACGATCTATCCTACTGGATTTTGAATAACTCATTCGAGGGAGACTGTGATCAGTTCAGCACGCTTTTCGCTGTCATGCTAAGGTCTGCTGGAATACCTGCTCGAAAGGTTACCGGATTCTCCGGAGGCAAGTGGACAGGCACATCTTTCGAGGTATATGGCAAAGATTTCACGACATGGGTCGAGGTGCATCTCCAGACCAACTCCAATCTGGGCAATGCCGATCTCGGTTGGATCCCATTCGAGGCGTGCCCCTCCCTTTCTATCGTCGAAGTCGTAGATGAAAACTGGGGCCCGATTTGGTACGAAAGGGACCTGTCGTCAGGAAACCTCTCACTCGATGGGGTACTGAGGTTTACTGAGAATCAGACTTCCGTGGGCAACATTACAATTGACATGTACTTAGTCAAGTCCAATCAGACCGAGAATATCCCTGGCTCTGCTGCATTAGAAGAGCACTATGTGGGGTCCGCAGTGACCGATGAGAATGGCTCGTTCAACATCACCGGGCAGCCTCAGGAGGTGATTAACCCGGGCTATGGGGCTCTGGTACTTCGTACTTACCAGAATGGATATGTCGGCTCACAGGGCATTACTTTCCCCTGGAGGCTGAATATCACTGACGACGTGGCCATGTCAATTACTGAGCCAGAGCCAGTGGATGAGCCGAAGATAGGGATTGGGGTCAACACGACAGTCACAGGTGAGATCTCCCTATCTAGTGAGCCTTACAACGACATTACACAGTTGGATAGCCTGCAAGTGGTGCTAAACTATACCACCTCAGCCGATGGCCCAGTTAGTCTGATTTCCAGTGTCGGGGCGGGCGGGTATTACGAATTCTCAGTCCCAATAGATGAATCGGAACAGGAGGGATTAATTTCCGCCACCCTGAATTTCTTAGGTTGGCACGAAGAGGACCTCAACAATGCAAGCTCGCCACTCTACCACCTGCGCCCCACGTCAGTAGGATTCAATCTCAATCTTACACCCGCACCAAATCTAACTGTCGCACTGGAGGGTCAGGGGGCGAACAATACCGTCCTTGAAATTGACCAGCCGATATACTTGAACGGAACCGTACTGAGCAGGTCAATTATACCGGAGGCACTCAATGGCACTCTAACTTTGCAGATGCGCAGATCCGCAGCCAACGGCCCATTCACTACACTAAGCTCATGGTACCTCAATGACTCAGACTGGACGGGAGCCCTGGGCCAATTCGCAGTCAACTGGTCATTCTCAGCATCAGAAGTTCCAGTACCTGCAGGCCTCGTAGAAATCCGATATCAGTTCGAAGCCGATGGCCTGTACGCGAAAGACGAATCAGTAGTAATCGATGAGCATGGCGTAAAGAGCTATGTTAATTTCAGCTACATACTGAATCCAGCCCCCGTTGGGTCAGACTCCGAAGTCGAAGTGACGCTGTCTGACCACACCGGCAACTCGGTGGCGAGTTTCGTTGGCGACTACACATTAGACTTCAACGGCGAGTTGGCATGGAATCAGTCAGATCCAGAGCTTCCCCGTGTCATGGTTTCGTTCAGGCCAACAATAGATTTGGAGGCAGGAGACTACCCGTGGCAACTGAACTTCAGTGGATCAACATGGCTTCTCCCTAACAGCGTTTTAGATACAGTAAGGGTCCAAGGAAGGGCTGACGTCTCATTCACACTTGGCTCGGAGTGGACTCCTCGCGGACAGTCCTCTTGGATATCGGGCCTTGCAAGAGATATCAACCTGAATAGCACAATACTGGGGAACAACTCCTCGATCATCGTCAATATGGAAGTTCCATCCGATCAACCACCGACTCCCGATGGCCTAGACGCCCCTCCAGTAACTTACAGACTCGGGGAGCAGTGGATAGACAACACAACAGGGGAGTATAATATCACATTCCAGATGCCTGCTGGCGTCGGAGCCGGCGTGTATGACCTCAGGCTGATTCTCGATTTCGAGAAGAGCCCTCCCACTGGCGGAGCCTACTACCTAGTTCCCGGGGCAGTGGTCCTGCAAGCAGGCGTGCAGACCGAGTATGTGGTGGAGGCAGAGCCACTGCAATCAATCGTAATCGCGGGCCAGACTTTGATCTCTAATGCCACGATCACTGACGTCGAGAGCAATAATAGGCTACAGAATACGACTGTCGACCTGTACTTCGATTGGGGCGGTCCACTACAGCAGGTTCTCAATTCCACCGTTTCTGGGTCGGATGGCGTCGCGAGATTCATCACGACAATCCCTGCAGACGCACCACCCGGGTACTATGATGTCAGACTCCACGCACCGGACGACCTTACTGATAGCTTGACTACACCAAATGCTGGAAGGTGGATTGGGAATGAGAGCGTGGTCAACCTTACGGTGCAGGTTGCGAGTAGCATAAGGATCGACAACTCCCCATTACCAGAAGTAACCGCAGGGCAGTTCTTCCAACTGCAGGGCCAGGTTCTGGATGGGGTGGATGAGAACCGCTCAGTATCGGGGCCGATGACGGTGGAGGTATTTTTCTTGAATGATCCCAGTGAGACTCTAATCACAGGACACGTCACCGCGGCAAACGGCTCGTTCTCAATATCAGTTCCCACTGACCCATTGGGGGATGGCGTAACCAATGGTCTGAAGACAGTAGTTGTCAGCGTGGAAAATGGCAGTACCCCCTTCTATCTGACGGGAACTGGGAATGAAACTATCCTAGTCCGTGGGGTCACTCAAATTACTGACAGGAACCCCATCTTGAACACCATAGTAGACAGGGGGACGTCTATCACATTCGGAGCAAGGCTTGTTGAATCCAGCGACGGAGATAGGCAACTCTCTGACATGTCAGTTTCGGCATTATTCCATGAGACATGGCTTACCCCAGAACAATCGACCAACAGTCAGGGAGTAGTCAATTTCACATTCTCAGTCCCCCATTCTCACCCTCTGGGGCTAATGCCGGTATTCCTCCTGTTCAACGGTTCCAACGGCTCAGACACCCTTCACCCCTCATCTACCGTAATCAACACAATCACAGTCAGATCGCCGACCAACATTACATTCGATCCAATCACATCGAACCCCGCTGCTGGGGAGTTCCTGGATATCAGCGGAACACTCACCTCAAGCAATGGCAGTGGAATAGTCGACAGAGCTGGAAACGCCCTAAACCCCACTCTGAACTTCGCGATAGACGGGGACACAAACTCATTCTCAGTAACAGGTGGAACAGTGGATGCCAACGGGTCATGGGCAGCCAGAATCTTCCTCGATCTTTCTTTCCCCCGCGGCACACACAACATCACTGCATCATACACGCCATCCGTCAACTACTACGGCCCTAGCTCAGAGGAGAGCTCGTTCGACAGTAGGGGTTTCTCAATGCTCTCAATAATATCGCCCACTGACTTGGATCCCGATGAGAGGACAGTGAGGGGGGACAACATAACACTCAACATGTCCCTTATTGATAACTCCGGACAGTTCGTTCCTGGGGCTCAAGTCGATGTTTCAATAGATGGCGTTCAGTCGTGGTCAGGCCTTACCGATGAGGGTGGAATTCTAACGACAGTAATCACAACGGATCCCAACAGGGCTCCCGGGCCAATGACCATTACAGCCACATTTGCGGGAATTAATGGAACAACTGGACTACTGGGGGACGAGACGTGGACTAGGGTAGTGATACTCGCCCCCTCTGTTCTGGATGTGACATCAGTCACAGGTTCTGCTATCGCCGGTGAGACAGTCACGTTCACCGGTACCTTACTGGATGAGCATGGAGCGCCGCTCGTCGATAATGGCGAAGATCAAGGTGGTGTTGTCCACCTCTCGATTGATGGAATTGATGTTGGGCCAGTCTATACTTCAATTTCCAACTCTTCCACCGGGGTATGGAGCATAACTTACGATTTACCACTCGATACTGATTATGGGATCCATACCTTCACCGTTGACTTCCTAGGTGGATTCACATGGGTGGACCCAATGGGACAGGGAGACTCCCTGAATCCCGAGTACTACCTGCCTTCCACATTAACGCATGAGTTCAACGCGACTCAGACCTCACAGGTCGTCCTTACAACGCCTCCCGGGGAGGTCGATAGAAACGAGCTACTACTAATCGAGGGTATGTTAACGGATGGAGCAGGAAGGGTTCTTCCCGGAAGGGATCTCGATGTTTACATGAACGATCAATTCCTAACTTCATTGTCCGTTACAGAAAACGGTACGTTTAGCCTATTCTTCCCGGTGCCTCCCGATATGCCTCTCGGACCAAGGAATGTTAGAATCCAGTTCGGTGGAGAGGAGTTTGTCATAGGCTCAAACTCTACTACCATATTCACTGTTTTCGGGCCCGCCGAGGTCAGTTTAGAGCAACCGTCCCCGGTAGCGGTTGGAGATGTCCTCCAACTCAGTGGATCCGTCAAGGATAACCTTCCAGACGGATGGCTAGAGAATCACTCTCTCCAGATTTTCATAGATGGCATCCTGATAGGAACAACTACAACTGACGAGGATGGACTCTGGTCCCATTCATGGGTAGTCTCAGAGTTCCTAGATGTGGGTCAGCACACGCTAACTGTAGTGGCTCCGAATCAGGGCTATCACCGAGAAGGCTCGGTAGAAGCAAATTTGACAATCGCATATCACACGGGGATGACACTACAGGTTGAGAATAATGTGGTTACAAGGGGTGGCTCATGGAACCTCTCGGGGAGATTGTTTGATGCAGACTCTACGGGTAACCCCGGCCTAGAGGGGAGAGAACTATCCTTCCTGCTAGACGGAGAAGAAGTCTCTACCATAACAACCAGCATAGATGGGACATTCAGCATTAGTTACGAACTCGGTTACCTGATATCAAGGGGTTCGCATGACGTTTCATTGGTTTTTGCCGGGGAGCAACTTTACCTCGCCAACTCCATCAATGCCACTGTCTACGCAAGGGCAGACATCCAGATAGAGATCCTATTCCTTGAGGACGAAGTCGTCAGAAGCGATGGAAATAGGCCAATAAGGGTCCTTGGCAGGATTATCGAAATCGGAGGGGAAGGCAACACAATGGAGGAGATGGACCTCTCGCTCTACTGGGGGGACTCTCTAAGGCCGAATACTAAGATTTCATGGGATGAGACAACGGGCCAATTCCTCGTCGAGTCGAACGCGATCTCAACAATGCCACCCGGTGCGGCGAGCATGTCAATAGTCGTAGACCCCGACTCCTCAAGATTCCTAAATGGGGGCGAGATCGAGTTCGAGGTGGTAATCAAAGTACCAGTAAACTTCGAGTTTATCCCAGATTCATTGTATCTGGGGATAGGGGAAAGCTCACTATCTGGAAGGGTCAATGTCACAGCGACCGACAGGGTCGAGGTCATCGAGGGCGTCTCAATTACAGCTAGACTAGTGAATCAGACCAGCACTCACTTTACCGTAGTAGGGGTCACCAATCAGGATGGCATATTCACATATCAGTTCGAGTCATTCCACGAGGATCACCCCCTATGGGACAGGGACTTCTGGGGCGAACTTTCGGTAGAGTTCAGTTCAGACTCCGACATTATCGATCCCATTGACGCTGCTCTACTATCTCAGTTCGCTGTGGTCGAAGTAGAATACCAGCCGGAGCAGGGCGCATCTCTCGCCGGCCCAGCAATGACCGCTTTGGCTATCCTGGTGCTAATCGGACTGGCCGCAGCCGGGGTGATAGTACTCAGGAGGAGGAAGCAAGCCGCCATCGACGAGTTGGCCGGCGTGTTCAGCTACACGGCAGAACTCCTAGCGGCTGGCGATGAGATAAGGGAGGCGATATTCAACTGCTACGAGGGACTATGCCAGATTTTGATGAGCAGGGGTTTCCTGAGGAGGGACTTTGAGACAGTCAGGGAGTTCGAATTAGCAATAAGAAACGCGCTTCCGATAAGCGAACAGGCTCTATTATCTCTAGACAGAATTTTCGAAGAGGCTAGGTACTCAAGTCACGTCCTCGGGGAGCCTCACAGAGAGAGCGCCCAAATGGCACTCAGTGGCGTTCTACAGGAGATCGACCAACTCGAGGAAGTCCCGTCCAGGGAGTCCGCAATAGTTCCTCAGGAATGATCCTCGAGGGATAGCCCTAGGTTATGGCCATTCCACGTCGCGCCAGAGATGAAGGAGCCAGTAGGTAGCCTGAATGTCCTCAATACCCCTCCAAAACCACTTGGTGCGATAATTCTGGCTATTGTCCCACTCTCCGCCTCCATGACTTCCAGAACAACATTGCGCCTATTTGCCGAAGGCATCGGAATTTCCATGAAACTACCCTCTATTGAACCGCCAAGTTCGGTAACAAGCTCGCCAACTGATGTGATTTCGCTATTCGCCATTACGGTTGATTCAGGGACCTCCCCAAATTGCCCCAAGAATTTCCCGTGGGCTTCCGAAACCTCGGACATATGAGGTAGGTCTGAGAGGAATTGCGAATGTACTTCGGAAGCAGTAATATCGAGCCCCAGGGAACCTCCTCCGAACCCGATTTCATCCTCTGCACTATCGCCTGAGTCGCCTATCTCTAACCGCCTCCATGCCATGCTATCACTCACCTCCAATGGCCCGACTAAGATGAACCCATTGATTTAGGTATCCGGAAGAATCGCTCAACATGCTTACTGGTTCTTGCCGGGCTAGAGGTCCTTAGTGAATCCATAGAGCCGGGCATACAATCCTTGCTTCTGGACTCCAATAGCCTCTTTTCCAGGAGTACGACTATCGCCCTATCTTCCTCCTTCCTGATTGGTCTGCCCAGTGCCTGTAGGATGCTATTGACTGCTGGCTGTAGGCTTGCATACTTCCATGCACTGGATCTGCCAAACCGACTAGTGTAGTAACTAAACAGAGCACTCTGCTTAGCACTGGGGGGAGGCAGTGGTAGCCCTATACAGACCACAGCATCAAGAATATTGTCAGAGTAATCAATTCCCTCTGAGAGCTTACCGCTCAAAACTCCGAAAATCACAGAGCTCTTCCCCATCGATTTTAGCTCATGGAGCCTATTTATCATCCCATCAACCGAGCGTTTTGACATCCCTCTTTCCTCTCTCAGAAGATGCCTTCCGAATACATAACCCGTGTCTGCTACGACCCTCTCCATCATGGAGTAGCTGGGGGAAAAAATTGCAACGTTACCCGGCGTTTTTTCCAATACAGACGCAATATGCTCACTAATGGCAGTGTAACTAGACTCCCTCTCCGAGTACTTACTCGTTACATCACTTGCAATCAGTACATGCCTATTCTCAGGGGGAAATCCAGAATTATACTCCTTGCCTTTGTAACGATCCTCGGGAATTCCCAAGATTTCGCCATACATGATCGGAGGGAAGAGAGTTCCCGACATTAGTATGGAGCCAGCGCACTCTTCGAAGATAGGGGCGCCTACAACTCCGGGGTCCAGTAAATGACTAGTGATTCGGGGTTCTTCCAATATATTGTCGAAAACTACGGCCAGAGCCTCATTATTTCTGTATTGGACACAAACATCTAGCATTTCCGCAAGTCTGATGCAGTCGTTTTGCTCATCATCATCCAAAGACTCGTCCTCGTCTATTTTCACCCTCATCAGGCCACTAATCATCTCCCGAATCGCCGAGATGTCATCGTTTTCTGCATTTCCGTCTATTCCTTCTATCGCCCTTCCTATGGTGTCTATGAATTCATTTGTATCTATTCTGAGATCATCCCAGTCGGAATCGTTGTTTTCCTGGGTCTTCGTATCAAACCATTTTCTGAGACCGATGTCATCCTTTAGCGCCTTTATCTGCTTCTCTAGTATGACAGCTTCTCGAAAACCGTATGTTTCACCTGTATCCAGCTGCAACGCAACCTTCTCTAGTTTGTCTTTGTATTCTTGGACATCGGTTAGAGCCCTCCTAAACACTTGGTCGGTAATCCTCCTTTCTAGGCCATTTCTAATTCTGTCAGGGAGGTTATGTGCCTCGTCAACAATCAAAATAGATTCGCCTAGATCAATCCCCATGGCCGGTAGCGAGCTCTCTCTGACTCCCTCGATGAAAACATGGTTGTAGTCACAAACTAATACATCTGAATCTCTAGCTGCAGACCTGGCAGTCGCCCAGGAGCAAACTTTCTCCTGTTTACCATACTTTATCCCCCACTCAACATGTCGTGGCTCTGAGAGAATTATATCTCTCATTATGCTTCTTTTCCTCTGTCCCCCTTCCTCCGTTGTCCCCTGTTCGCAGTTGCACTTGCCCGTGGATTTGTCAATTACTTCACACATCCCCTCCCTGCCAATAATGTCAACCAATTTCACCCTAGGGACGCCCGAAGGTAATCTGGAGTTAATCATCCTGACCGTGTCGACAACAATTCTGTGTTGAGACTGCCTACCTGTCATGAATACTATTTTCGGCTTCAAGCCATTCTCCTCTCTACTATTTGCAACATGTAATGCCGAGGCCAATGCCGCCGCCGTCTTCCCAATTCCGGTCGGTGCAGCAGCTAGGAGAAACCCCCTACTGGAAAGAGAGTCGATTCCGTCAACAATCATTTCAATTTGGGAATCCCTCATCCTCTCGTGAGCAAGGTAAACGCCCAGATTCGGCGTTTCGGATACCGTCATGGAATGCGCCCTGATAGTAGAACGACCAAGAAGATTGGGTTCATTCTATCGCTGAAAAATCGTTCTAAGTATCAGCCCTCATCATTGAGTTTACCTTTCTAGCTCTGTCTAAGAGCCCCTCGAAGTTGGGTGCGAGAGGGCGCATAGTGCGCCCCCCCGCGTTGGTTCCGTGCATCCCGTCCTCACACATTTTCCCTCGCCTCAAATAGCGTTTGAATCATCATCAAATCTTGCACGTAGGGCATCCATACGAGCAGAAAGAATATCCTCGACAGTAGCATCTTCAATTGCTACTCGCCTGATATGCTCCCTGGCTGCCTGCCTAAGCACAACATCCGGGCTCTCACCATGCAACTTGCAGTAGTCACTAATCCTAGCACTCAGGTCAGGCCCCAGGTCCACTTGGACCCTGTCTCCCGATACGTGCTGTTCTGAAGAAAGATACTGCCTCACCGCATAACGAATCACGTCGGATCTGTTCCTCATCCCATCAAGCCCTACTAGCCTCTCCAATTCCAGTAGATGATCCTCTGGAATCCTAAGCGAAACCATGGGGCTGTGGCCGGCCATCTTGCTTCCTCCAACCCGCACAGAGAGGCAGGGGGTCTTAATTGTATCTCAATTGAAAGACAAATGAAATACAATGAACAAGACCTTGACTTCCATTGTACAGAATTACGGATAGAGTGCCATTCAAGGGGAAGCATACTCTCCGGAGGCCGCAGGGAACGCTATGAAGACCATCAATGATGCAATACATGGCCAATTCAGAATCGACGGTGTCAGGAAGGATTTACTGAAGACCCCCGAGATGAATAAGCTGAGTCATATCAAGCAACTCGGACTCGCACACCTAGTTTTTCCGGGGGCCCACCACACTCGTTTCGAACATTCACTAGGGGTATCTCATGTAGCTGGGATGATGGCCGACTCCATGTCCTTGGATGACTCTGAGAAGGACCTTGTTCAGGTCGCTGCAATGTTGCATGACGTAGGGCACGGACCATACTCCCACACCCTAGAGCATATTCTTCACGAAAGAGGGGGAATGGATCACATGTCCATAACTGAGGGGATAATCACCGGTGACTACGATGTACTCAGGGAGGGCGAGGTCAACTCAATCAACGATAGGAAATCAATACCCGAAATTCTCGAGGGCTATGGAATTGACCCCAATGAGGTTGCCAGCCTGATTAGGGGTCCAGACGCTGGGGGTTCGGAGAGAAACCTCATGGATTGGTCGGAGGGTCGTTCAGACTTTGTCGAGCAGGATAACACCCTCGCTCATCTAGTCCACGGACCTGTTGACTGTGATCAGATTGACTATCTCCTTAGGGACTCCCATTTCACGGGGGTCAATCACGGAGTCATAGATTATCGCAGACTAATCATGTGTCTAGAGAGGCACGGAGGCGACATTGCAGTTGAGGAAGGGGGAATTCCTGCATTGGAGGGAATGTTGATGGCTAGAGGGCTGATGTATAGCGCTGTATATTTCCACCGAGTTACCCGGGTTACAGAAATTATGCTTTCCCGAGCGGTCGAAAGAAGTGCAGAACAACTTCCCGATTCGGTGGATCTTCAGAGGCGCGTAGATGCTGAGGTCTGGCAGGCATTGTATGAGGCTGGTGACTACGCGAAGGATATGATTAGGAGACTCAAGTATAGGCAGCTGTTGAAGGTGTGCTCAAGCAGAAGGCGCCAAGATCTAACCAGTCGGCAAGTGGAACTCTTGGCAGGACTTGCATCAGACTCCGAGAAACGTAGATTGTTCGAAGATGAGATGTCCCAGAGGGCAGGCCTTCAGCCAGGATACGTTGCTCTTGATGTTCCGAATATCAAACTACTACTAGCAGAGCCAAGAATGTCCCAAGTTGATATCAGAATCATTGGTGATGACGGAAAGACTCGCTGGTTCAAGGAGCATACCCCAATAGCCGATGCCCTGAAGGTACGTCAGGTTAGCCAAGCTGCTGTATACATTATGACCCTGCCTGGTCATGAGAAAAAGGTTTCAGAAATAGCCGATAGAATGATTTTCTCCTAATTCATCTACCTAGGATAGTGCCGTTTTGGCACAAGTCGCGAGGATACCATTCAAAAGGGCGATTCGGGTCGCCAAAGCGCCCGGTACCCGTAAAAGGAATCGTTCAATCAACTGGTGAGTGCTATGGACAGCCAAATGAAAACAATTTATGAGAGCGTAATCGCAAGAGATCCGAACCAGCCTGAGTTTCATCAGGCAGTTGAGGAGGTACTGGATAGTCTATCGCCAGTCATACAGGCGCATCCCGAGTTCCTCCCTGTGGTCGAGACGATGGTGGAGGCCGAGAGAATAATTCAATTCCGAGTTCCTTGGTATGATGATA
>DAJH01000019.1:0-2004 GCA_002498925.1 Euryarchaeota archaeon UBA173
ACCAGTAGGGTGGCCGTGAATTTCGGTATGTTCATCCTTTCCTCGACATCAATCAGAACTTCCACGTCTATCGACCCGCCCGCAGCTTCGCTATTCGTGTGCCTCCTGTTGTTCCATCCATCTATCACCAAGAAGTACTCTTGGTCGCCCCCTCCAAATGCATCGGACATTGAGTTCCAGACCGATCCATCGGAGTCGATGGCCACAGAGAACTCTTCCTCAGAAACCCGCTCATAGGCATGCACGTCCCGGAATGGTAGCCAATCAACCGTATCTCGCCACTCAACAGGCAGGAATTCAACATCGAAGAAGTCCCGGTCCCCTCTCATTTCGTATTCAAGCGTGTATCTGTCCCAGTCACCTCCATGCATTAGGTAAACATCCCCTATGGGCTCAAGCGGAGCATCATCCATGTTCGGGGTCATCTTGATGCAGAATGTATACCTGTACCCAGGGACAAGCTCCATTTTAAGGGCCGAAGCACTATCATTCTCAATCGTAGTTTCCCAGAATACATCCATCTCGAGGGAACGCAAATTGTTCCCCTGATCAAACTGCCAGAAACTTTCCACACTATGCTCTTCGATGTATTCCTCAACATCAGGCTGGTTCATCGCTGAAACTTCACATGAGTTAGCAGCGGCAACGGAAGACGATGTTAGTATGGCGACCATCAGGAGGATGGGAGGAGAAATTACACAGAGATTGACAAGTTGGACAATAGTTTTGGAGAATCCCTCATGCAATCTACCTCCTCCTGGTCCTGATTGGCCGTACATATCCCGACTCTCTGTCTCGACGCTCGTCAACAGTCAGATATTTGGGTTGCGGCGGCGGTTTGTGCTGATCCATGCCAGGCAGTCCCCCGTCACTCTCAACCTCATCGACTTCATATGTCTCAAGCATCTCTTCCGCATCCATCTCTTCCTCGTCCTTCTGCCTCATTATTACCCATCCAAGGACCAAGACCATCGCTACTAATGCGAGTAGTCCAGCGCTTTCCTTGTTAGGGACTAAATCAGACCAAGTAAGATCGGATAGCGACCTTGGTTTGAACTCCTCTTCTTCTGCGAGCACGATTACTACGAATTCCCTTTCCGAGCACACGTCAACGCCATCACAAACCTGCATTAGTATCCGTACTTCTCCCGTACTGTCCCATGATTGCGAATTCCACCCCCAGTCATTCCTAGGGTCACCGTCTCCATCGAAGTCCAAGGCCACATTCAGGTCCCACCTGACAAGTAAGTCCCCGGTTAGGCCCCTGTCCATATCGTTAGTAGGGTCTCCATCCTCGTCACTGTCTACTGTTGAGTCGGTATCCATCCATGCAGATATTCCATCTTCCAAATCTGCATCTGATACGGAATAATTCAGAATAACTGCATCTCCGACATTGACGTAGTCAGATCCTATTGGTTCCATTACCCCTATCTCTGGGGCTCTTGAAACGTGGACGAGAATTGATGTTGAGTTTGTCTCCCCACCCTCGAACCCATCAACAACAGTCAGCGTCACCTGGTACGTCCCTGGGATTTCGTAGCTGTGCCAAACTATCGGCCCCTCTACTGCAGGAGTGGCATCTCCGAAATCCCAAATCCAGTGAGTTATTCCATTCCATTCGGGATCATCTTGGTCCGTCGAGGTTCTTCCTACGAATAGAGGGTCTGAGTCGTAACTGGAAGACCCGTCGAACCTGATCGGAGTGCTGGGTGCAACGAAAGCCCCCCCATCACTGGTTTGGGGAATTTGCCAGATTACGGCTTCGGAATCCGTTGGTTGCCTATCGATCAAGGTACCATTCACGCTCGGACACGAGTATGATAGGTCTGGTACGGGAACTGGGTTCTGTATTCGGATTGAGTACGACTTGGCCGCAGATGACAAACCCCGCTCGTCCACAACTGTCAGACTTACGGTGTACAGTCCAGGTCTAAGGAAAGTATGGCTGACCGAACTGACGTTCGTTATTTCTCCGTCCAAATCCGAGATGTTCCATGACGT
>DAJH01000019.1:2413-3232 GCA_002498925.1 Euryarchaeota archaeon UBA173
TGAGAAAACGGCAACCGGCCTTTGATTGAGTACGTTGACCACTATGGTGGCAAAGGAAGAATTCCCATCGTCATCCGTAACTTCCAATGTCACAGTCTTCAGCCCGGGCTCCCTCCAGCCCACCAAGGGATTGCTGAGGCCAGAATCAGTCGAAGAGAAGTCAGAAGTCAGGGTCATCCCCCCTCCCTCTAGATTCACCCCGCCTTCAAATTGCCAGTTATACTCGACGATCATACCATCGCTATCGATGAAAACTTCAGGCATTTCTATGGGAGTCAGTGTGAAAGTCTCCAATGAATCCTCGAATACCTGTTTCGGAAGCCTGTTTAGGATCCTGATGAAAACCGCATGCTCGACTTCGTGAAGCCCGTCACTAACCGTGAGTGTCAATGTGTAGACGATGCCATCTGCACTGCCGTCCACCCATGAGTGACTTGACTCTGCCAAGCCAACCCCTGATACGCTATCTCCGTCCCCCCAGTCCCAGGTAAACTCCAACTCTTCGATTGGCAGGTTGTCAGTAGTTCCTCTCGCGGAAAACTCGACTTGCTGGTTCGTCAGAAGAACCAATTCGTCTGTTACCACGACCCCCTCCACAGAAATTTCCGGTATTGGATCGGAAGTGTCCTGAACGACTACTTCCCAAGACTGGCTTTCGGAGAAATATCCACCTTGATCCATCACGGTCAAAACAATGGTATACTCTCCCGGGTTGACATATGGGTGGACTGGATTTTTCAAACCCGAAGAGATGTTATCCCCTAGGTCCCAGAAGTAACCAATTGGAGTTTCATTGTGCGAGAAGGTCCCATTTAGCTG
>DAJH01000019.1:3614-15428 GCA_002498925.1 Euryarchaeota archaeon UBA173
GTTACGTTTGTTGAAATTGAACCAGATGCCACTGGCTCCATGTTGGCGAGCTCGACTGGGAGGGCAAAAGCCTGGTCGACCATCCTATCCGTAACGTCCCTAATGCTCACGCCAAACGTCCAGTCCCCTGTGTATGGTGGTGTGAACCAGACCGTCTTCTCTGTCGGAATGCTATTTCCCGCTGTCGCGGAGAATACCAAGGTATCCACTAGGGTATTGTTCACGAATGCATCCACTGAGACCTCCAATACCTCAAAGAACGCATTTGAAACTATATCCAAATTCAGCTCAATGCTGTCATCAGCTCCATTCCCATCCCTGTCGAAAGAGTCGATGGTATTTATCGAAACTTCAGCAGGATCGGTGATTAGTTCAGCTTGCACAATTACGGATGCCGATGGGTAACTCCCTGTCGTGATGCCGCATGTAATGTAATTGTAGTCGCAGTCGTCGACCGCAGATTCGAACCAGGTGGTGAGCCAAACTTCATCAGTAGTGTTTCCAAATCCGTGAACAAGGCCCGTTGCAGCCCCAGATGCAGGGTCGACCCTCAACCTGCTCATGGACCAACTTCCAGTCGCTGAATCCCGAGAAAGAACCGCCCCTTCGAATCCAAATTGAGTGGGCTGAACCATCAGGTTTAGAGGGGCTCCAGAGCCTTGGTTGAATTTGTACGCCCTTATTCCCCAGCCTTCAACTGCCTGACTAGGGCTCGACCATGAGTTCACCCATTGATCATTGAAACCACTCATCTGTACTCTGCAGATCGATGCAGCAATGCAACCAGCGGTCAAGTCAAGATTGGAGAATCCAAATGCCCCTTGAGCGCTATCTATAGAGACAGCCATCGAAAAGTTAGCGAAGATATCGCTCATTGTGGTTCCAATGGATGTGGAGCCAGGCTCCGGATTGTTGGCCAAATTCTCTATTCCCGTGCCACCGGTCGCAGTATCGGCAACTAGGTTCCTTATTGCCGCCCCTCCGCCTAGTTTGTCGGCCAAGTACATCATGAACATGAATCCCGCCCCATAGTCCGCGATTCTCTGATTCCACCACCTCACACTCATATTGGAATTCTGGGACCACTCGTTTGCGTGCCCTGTTAGCGTGCTTGTCACGCCAAAGCAAAGGTAAGCAGCCATATCAGCGGCCCCTTCGTCGATCCAGATGAATTCGAAAGGGTCCCTTGCGTTGTGCAGTAAATGCTGGAATTCGTGGGCTAGGATAGTATTTCTCCAGCTGAGGTCATCAACATCAATGAAAACAGCCTCTCTGGTTGATGCCAGGCCTGGAATGAAATAGCCACCTACAGATGCAGCGCCGTCTATGGCCAGAATCACGATCTCTATCTGGCAGTTATTGTCTACATCGGGCGCTGAGCCGAAATAGTTCGTATCAGTGGGGAAAATGGTCGATTCCCAGGTGGAAGTAATATCATTCAATGTGGTGGATGACACGACCTCTCCATCCTGTACGAAAACCACGGAATTCGTCGAAACTTTCTGTACGGTGGCTGAAATTGTTCCACTGGCTGTCGATATGGTATCAGTATCGCCCTGACTCCATGCAGCCTCACAACTTCTTACGGAGTGTCTTGAGTTTTGGTATGCCTGGGAGAAAGGCAGGACCATTCCTGGATATCCATCCTCGACCCACTGCCTCTTGAGGAATCCCGTGGCCGAGAATATCGACTCATCTTCCCCTGCAAACATGTATTGCTTCCCCTCAATAGGGGGGACGAACTCGGATAGATCGCCAGTGATTTCAATGCCTAATGGAATCTCATCTGAAGGGACCGCAGACGCGACTGGGGAGAGTCCAGCTAGGAGCATAACTGAAACAATCATGACCGCCGAAGAGGATGAGTTGCTGTTTTTCCGGACCATATCACTCAACACTCCGTGTTGTACCCAGCATCATTCCATCCTAAGACGTATTTTAACATCGATGGAGCATCGTTCGTACATGAGTCACGCGGGGCGCTCCCATATTCATTCCCGCTCACTCGCATTTATCCTCGTAATCTCACTATTTTGTGCCTCTTCCGGAGCTGTATCGGAGGGACAGGAAACTGATGGAGATGTGATATTGATTAGGTCCGTTCCACATGATTCAGAAGCCTTCACACAGGGGCTTGTGATGGACAATGGCAGGATGTTCGAAAGTACAGGGTTATTCGGGGAGTCAACTCTGAGGGAAGTCAATATTACGACAGGCGAGATTATCAGGCAAACAAGTCTAGAACCGTCACTTTTCGGGGAAGGAATAGCGGTAGTGGGTGACAGTATTTTCATGCTCACATGGCTAAATGAGACAGCCCTTGTATTCGATAAAGAGACCTTTAATTTGACATCTACTATGAGTTATGAGGGAGAGGGCTGGGGACTCTGTTTTGATGGCTCAAACCTAGTGATGTCCAATGGCTCCTCGTTCCTCTCCTTCAGAAATCCGGCAAACTTCGAGATTATTCATTCAGTAGAGGTGACTGACTCAGGTGGAAACGGAGTGCAAATGATCAATGAACTGGAGTGCGTAAGTGCTGATTCGGGAGACATGATTCTTGCGAATGTTTGGCAGGAAGATAGAATCTTGAAGATAGATCCATCAAATGGCAATATTGTAGCGGAGTTTGACGCATCATTCCTTTCCTCCCAGAACGGAGTTACAAATAATGAAGTCTTGAATGGGATTGCACACAACGGTTCATCCGAATATTGGGTTACTGGTAAGAATTGGACCTCCATGTACTTGGTAGAGCTACTTACTTCCGATGAAGAAGACGACAAGGCATGTAGTCCCGATTGTCCGATCGACTCAGATTCCGATACAACATTATCCAAATGGATATTTTTACTGGCCCTGCTGCTTGCGGGTATTGCGGTATTCAACAAGAGTGGTGCCAAGGGCCATTTCGATGACCAGGTGTCGGGTAATCGGCATGATGAACAGCCTAGTGCCACGTCGGATATGCAGCGGAGCGGAGGTGAAGATGGTTGAATGACGAGTTTGAGGATGAAATCGATCACAGGACTGGCCTAGAATTGTGGCTCTCGGATCTTTCGACAGATTCAGCTACGCGGAACATGGGCGCCTTCCTAATCGCATTGGGGAGCATCCTAGGGGTCATAGTCGGAATCATGCTAATTTCGGGAAATGTTAGCGATATCCTTTCCGGGGAGCTTGATGACTCGGGCGGGCAAGCAGACGTGAATGGACTAGTTATCTCTGAGTTAGTGGATAACACCACGGGGGGAGATCACGTAGAAGGGGTCACTGTGAAGGTATACGACGACCTAGGCATCGAAATTGGGAGTGACGTCACTGATTCTGGTGGCAGGTTCTCAATTTCTGATCTGCCACGTAGATCATCCACTCTAGAAGTGGCCCATCCTGGAAATGTAACTGTGAGGATGTTGATGATTCCTGGTGACTATTCGCAAATCTCAATCACTCTTGTTCAGGGAGAAGGTACCCACTCTTCCGACATCAGGGGAGATAGCCATCTAGGCGAATCGGTATTCATTGGAACAGCAGTAGCAATACTGACTTTATTTTCTGGAGTAGCCGGTTTGGCAGGTGCAGCAGAGGCCAGAAAGGGGCTGAGTTATAGGAGAACTTGGTGGCTTTCCTTTGTCGGACTCTGGAGTAGAGGTCTGATGTTCATCGGACCGCTCTTGATACTAACTGGAATGGGGCTCACGAGCCTCTCCAGGACTCAATTCTACGACGTATATTCCAAGGAAGAGTGAGGGAATGTACCTGATTACTGTAGAGGGCGGAGATGGCAGTGGGAAGGGCCTAGCCACCAGGGTAGTCGCGGATGTCATGCGAAGAGAGTTTCCATTTATCTCGGTCGAGGTTACAGGTGAGCCAAGAAGGGAACATCCACTGGGCAGACTAGCAATCGACGCAGTCAGGACGAGGAAAATCACCCCCGAGCAGGAGGCGGGATTGTTTGCTGCCGACAGGGTCGACCATTCTCATGGGTGGATTCTCCCTAGGCTTGAACAGGGAATGGCAATAGTCAGCGAGAGAAATATTCACTCATCGCTCGTCTACCAGGGCATTGTTGGCGGTGCCGGCATAGAACGTGTTGCTCATATGAACTCAGCTGCATTGGTCCCCGATCTGTGTATATGGGTGGACTGCGATCCAGAAGTGGCACTGAACCGAATCAAGAGTGGTACCCTCAGGGCACATTCGAATAAAGAAGAATACTTTGAGACCACGGAGTTACAGAGGAAAATTAGGGATGGATACAGGAATTTGCTATCGGGAGAGAAGGAAATGCCGGTGCCATTTGACATGGGTGCAATAATTGGCCCCATCCTCAATGAAGGAACTGAGGACGAATTTAGGAGGGAGCTAAAGGGCGTAATTAGGAGATTCTTGCACTCTCGCCCAAGTCCTGTCAATGTCGATATCGAAATAGTCGATAGAAATCTATTGAGGACGCTAATCAGAAACTCTGATGGTCAGGCCACCTTGGAGGGATTGGGCCTTGAGCCGACTAGCTCGAAGGAACACTGGCTCGCGGGTAAGGCTCCTTGGAGGGTGATCAATGAATCTCAGAAGGAACATGAATCGATTATGGAGTCCGTAGAAGAAGGAGAGAGGGTAGACGTCCCCCACCATGTCCTTTCTCATTCCATCTCATCTGTAATTGGCACGTTATCCCTGATGGGATCTGCCGATATCAGAGAGCTTCGCAGTTCTCTTGGCCCAGTTAGGACAGTATCTGAAAGGCACACTCAGACCATAGTGAAGTACCTGCATGAGAGATTGGGATGGATTCATCAACACCGCTCATTAATCGGCAGAGAGGCACCACGCTCACAGTTAAGGGATGAATACAGGGCAATGGGGCTACTATCGGTAGCAATCTGGCCACTTAAGGATGCGATTGTTAAGTGGAAAAGAGATAATCCGGGCACGCATCTAAGGTTTTCAATGGGTCAGATAGTTAAATCGGGACACTACCCTGCTTCCGTCGACTCGGTCATCGAGAGGCTAAAGATACTGGGATGTGGAAACGACTCAAGCGAAATTCCTGAGGATCCGGAAGCCCTAGTAAAATGGTGGACAGCATCTTAGATACTACTTCTGAACAAGCTTGGCCTGTCCAGGTAGAATGACTGAAGAGGCCCCATCAAAACCACTCGCCCTCGCACAAAGTGATGCACAAACAAACCACCCGATCACGAATCCTGCTGCCATGCCCGTCACTAATCTCAATGGGTTCACAGACTCGTAATCTGTCAGAAGTTGAGTGAACCCATCTATTGCCATTGGAACAATTCCCAAGGTGAGCAATATGGCCATGTCCCTCATTCTGTTATCATTAGCGTAGGTAGTTTCCAAGAAATCATCCGGTAAAACAGATAGAAACGTGTCCCTCACAGTCCAGCGATTAAGCCCCCTCCAACCAAATAATGCGGCACCCAAAGCGAATCCCAAGAATATCCCTATGTCTCTCGCACATACTGGCATCTGATTTCCATTTATTTCCCACGATCTTTCATGTTTCTGATGGCAATTTAGATCCCCGAAAGCGTAGGTAAATGCGAATATCGGATTTAGCTCAGACCATGCAAAGGAGCCACCATGCTCAGCTTGATCATGCCCCATTTCGGCGTGCCCACCGCCGTTCGTATTGCCCCAACTATCTAATGTGGCATAGTCGATCGCATTTGCTCTTCCTGAAAGTTGGGGGACGGATCCCTCGGGCATGGCCATGGGGACTAGGAAGCATAGCAATAGGTAACCGCCCCCAATTCCGGCAAGAATTTTGGAGACCTTGACCTCCCTGAGGCGATCCCCTCTGCCATTCTTCTCTACACTCACAGGACTAGGGACGACAATTCGGAATTCAATCTTGCCCTATGACCCGCGCCCTCTTGAGTGAAGGCCCTTTGGACATAACATGGCAGAGGTCAGATTTCGTGATGTCCTGTCCATCTCAATCGTCGCTGGCCTAATGGTTACAACAATGATTACATTCATCGCAATTTTCGCTAGCGGACTGGATGACCCAGAAATCATCCCTTCCTTGAGAGTGGGCATTGTCATAGGCGCAATGGCCGCCACCCTGATCGCGATTTTTGGATTTTACAGGGTCAATGAGATGGCAAGCTCGGCCAAGGATAGAGATGCAGAGAGGCTCGAGGAATTGCATAGACTCAGAGTAATCCTTTCCCCGATTGAGGGAAGAGCCCCCTCAGGCATGGGAGGATGGATTGTCACCGACAAAGTTCGAAGGGACAGGGGCGTCCTTGTAGTGGACTTACAAGGATTAGACGCCCCTTCCGCAGCCGCAGTAGTCGAGAGAATGATCGAAAGGAGACATGATCTGAACAGGGTCAAGATTTACACTGGCAAGTCCGATCAGGATGTCGGTGATGGCTCCGATCTAGGAGTAAGGCCTGCCGTACTGCAGAGGCTAAGGATTGATGCTGAGAGAGTCAATTGGCAAGTCATCCAGAAATCTAGTTCTGTGACTCTGAGGCCAATGGGGGTCGCACCTACTCCGAAGATTTGGGCTACAAGATTTGCAATTTTCGTTATCCCTATGACCACTGTCATGACCCTGGCATTCAGAGACCTGGCAGGTAATGGACTCGAATCACAGGGAATGGCCTTCGGGGCCGCCTCTGGAATCTTGGTGACTTCACTTGTCTCTTCATACAGGGATAGATCCGCCTAGATGCCAAGGGCATCTAAGTCATCTGAAAGTATCCCTACTAGCCAATCATGCATCTCATGGCTGCCCATCTCTGTCAGCGTTGAGTTCAGGAATGCAGCAATTAGCATACTTTTTGCCTGCTCAGTCGAAAGTCCCCTAGTTCCCAGGTAGAATAGCTGGTCCTCATCTACGGGTCCGCTAGCAGTGCCGTGGCCACAACCAACTACCTCATTCTCAGAAACTTCTAGTTCGGGAATCGAATCTGCTTGCGCAGTTTCAGAGATGAGTAGATTTTGGAACAACTGAGCAGCATCCGCCCCCCTTGACCCTTTGGCAACTCGCAGCATCCCGGTTCCAACGGTCTTGCTGTTGCCACCACAAGCTGAGTGCCAATCGAGTCGACTGAATGTTTCAGGAGCATCATGATGTATCTCTATATGGTGGTCCAGAGACATATCTTCGGACGAAAGTATCGAACCTAGGACATTCAGATTACCTCCAGGCTCACCCATCCTGTACCTAAGGTCCGACTTGGTCGTCTCAGATCCAGAGGAAATTGTTCCAGCCTTGACTTGGGAATCCCTCTCAATGTGGATCGCATCCACCCTTAGCAGAGTCCCCCCATCCAGCACATTCACAACAATATCGCTAGTATTCGACCCCTCTCCCGTTGATCCGGTTCTTAGCAGTCCCAACCATTCACAGTCCCCCTTGACTAGCGTCACCAATTCGAAATTCGCATGCCTCCCAATCTTCAAGCAGACATGAGCCGCTGAAATTGGAGAGTCCACCTCTATTTCCAGAATCACAGTCTTTCCAGGACTGAACCCCGGGTCTACCTCCACTGTCCAAGAAGACTCCTGGGTAATGGCTCGCATGAAGCTAGATGTCGTGGCATCTGACTCTGGAAGCCCTTCTATTGGGGTTGTCCCATGAATGATCCTGACTCCTTCTGGAACATCGCCTTCTATGCACTTCAGGCTCAATCGAGGACTTCCAACTCCTTCAGGTATGTCAGATGTGTCCCCCGTGGGGTGAACCCTCTTCCAAGGCGTGTACCTCCAGAGGTGGACAGCCCTGTGCGGCTCTTCCAGTGACAAATACTCGGAACTAGAATCCATGGATTCACTCAGCCTATGCTTCCTTCCATTTCTAGGGCCATTAGTTTGTTCAACTCAACTGCGTACTCCATGGGCAACTCCTTGGTGAAGGGCTCGAAGAAACCGTTCACTATCATGCCCAAGGCCTCTGCCTCAGTATGCCCCCTGCTCATCAGATAGAACAGCTGTTCATCCCCCACCTTGGAAACACTGGCTTCGTGTTCGCAATGGGCACTTGCATTACCGACCTCCATAGTCGGGTATGTGTCGGACCTGCTCCCCTCGTCGAGGATTAGGGCATCGCATACGATGTTCATTCTGCAGTTCTCAGCCTTTGGCATGATTTTCGCCATTCCCCTGTATGACCCCCTGCCTCCATCCTTGCTGATGCTCTTTGAGAGGATATTACTGGTCGTGTTAGATGCCAAATGGTGGACCTTGGCACCGGCATCCTGGTGCTGCCCAGCACCGGCATATGCCACAGAGATAACTTCAGCGTGCGACCCCTCTCCCTTCAGAATCACCGCTGGATACTTCATAGTTAGCTTACTGCCAATATTCCCATCTACCCATTCAATCTTGGAGTCCTCATGAGCAACCCCTCTCTTTGTGACTAGATTGTACACGTTATTACTCCAGTTCTGGACGGTGGTATATCTGATGTGTGCTCCGGGAAGCGCGATCAACTCGACTACCGCTGAGTGAAGTGAGTCAGTAGAGTAGGTTGGAGCGGTACATCCCTCGACGTAGTGAATGCTACTGCCCTCATCAGCAATAATCAGGGTCCTCTCGAACTGACCCATATTCTTCGCATTGATCCTGAAGTATGCCTGTACAGGCATCTCAACACTGACTCCCTTCGGGACGTAGATGAACGAGCCTCCCGACCATACTGCCGTATTCAAAGCAGAAAACTTGTTGTCACTGAATGGAATAACGGTCCCAAAGTAGCGCTTTACGATGTCTTCGTACTCCCTAAGGCCTGAATCCATATCTAGGAAAATAACTCCTTGCTTCTCCAGGTCCTCCCTGATGCTGTGGTAGACCGTCTCAGACTCGTATTGAGCGGTAACCCCAGAGAGCCACTTCTGTTCCGCCTCGGGTATCCCTAGGCGCTCAAATGTATTCCTGATGTCTTCGGGGACGTCCTCCCATGACTCTCCAGTCTGATCTGAAGACCTGAGGAAGTAGCATACATTGTCGAAGTCAATGTCCTCTAAGATCTCAGTGTTCCCCCAGTTGGGCATCGGCCTATCGACGAAGTGCCGGTAAGCCTTCAGCCTCATTTCAGTCATCCACTCAGGCTCACTCTTCAACTCTGATATATCTCTGACGACCTGCTCCGAGAGGCCAAAATCAAATCTGATTGTGGAATTTTCAGGATCATGCCAGCCGGCCTTGTAGTCGCCTACTGCCTCTCTCGCTTCACTTGGCTGACTCATTCGAACACATCTCCCTCGGCCACTCGCTCCTCGAGCCAGTCGTATCCGTTTTCCTCCAAGAGGCTTGCTAGTCCCGGACCACCACTGGCGACTATCTTGCCGCCAATCATCACATGAATCCTATCTGGCTGAACGTGTTCCAATATCCTCGAGTAATGAGTGATTATCAGGGCCCCATTTTCTGTTCCTCTGACTACCTCATTAATTCCCTCTGCTACGGTCCTGATGCCGTCTATGTCTAGCCCGCTGTCAGTCTCATCCAGTACTGCGAGACGGGGCTTTAAGAGCATCATTTGTAGGATCTCGAACCGCTTTTTTTCTCCTCCGCTGAAGCCATCGTTGACATATCTGGATAGGAATGAGGAAGGGATATTCAGTTTGCTCATCGCATTTTTCAGATCTTCCCTGAAAGCTGCCCCCTTCGCTGCATCGTCCCCTCGGACGCTACTGACCGACTTCCTCAGGAAATTCCCGACTTGAAGTCCCGGGACTGCTTGTGGGTACTGGAAGGATAGGAAGACTCCTGACCTCGACCTCTCCCATGGCTCCAAATCAAGGATACTTTCTCCGCTCAGTTGTACGTCTCCATCTTCGATATCGTATGATGGATGGCCCATGATCACATTTGCAGCTGTAGTTTTACCACTTCCATTTCGCCCCATTATGGCATGGATTTCACCTGACGGAATCGTTATGTCGATCCCCTTCAATATTTCAGTCCCCTCTATTCCGACATGGAGATTCGAAATTGCCAGAATGGGTTTTTCTCCGCTCATACGCTTCCCTCGTCAATATGCCAGAGTAACACCCTTTTCAATACTGGCTTTTGTCCCTGCACAATGGTGCAAGGACACAATAAAGAAACACCACCCCTTGCTGTGCCTGTGAACGATAGTGACAAGGGGGATTCGGGGGCCGAGGATAGGCTTGCAGAGGCCTATGGATCACAGATCGAGGAATTGATGAGAAGGGAAGCCGAAAGGAGGATTTCTGAGAGCGTCGACCCAATCGAGAATGAGCGACTCCTTAACCTCTCATTATGCTCTCTAGTTGAGTCCGATAGTCCAGACATAGTTCCCGCACTGATGTCGAGGTTGGGTCCAGTCAGAGCTGCATTGGATGGCCATGGGGGGGCATTGGTCCTTTCCGGGTGGAGTTTTGAGAAATCCGAGACAGAGAAGAGAGGACTATCTCTGATCATCGATCTTGATGGTGCATGCGTCTCCTGTGGAGCTGCTCCAGGGACTTTGAAGGGTATTCAGGATGACTTGTTAATGGATTCCGAGGTATACAGGGTCAGATTCGACTCCTCTATGCTTGAGTGGTTCGATGAGCTACAGAGGGAATTCGTTCTCCTGCATGGCGGGGTTACCTTCGTCTAGCTATTTCCTTACCCAGGAAATCCATAGATTCAGAGGCCAATCCCAGAACGGTTACTTCCTCTCCCTCAACCAGATTACAGTGCATGGAAGCCCCACCAGCTAGGTCATACGCTCCAGCCTTGCCTTTCCATGATTCAGATTCTATCAATTGGATTATACTCTCATCCGAAAGATCCTCGAATTCAACAATAGAGCTCTCAGTCCAAATTTCAGCAGTCCACCCACCATGTAATGGAATGCTGAAAATTGGCCCACCGGGTCTACTAAGTATCGCAGAAGAAGACCACACCCTGTGCCTTCTCCCAGATAGCCTCAGGAGCATTGCAACCGCTTCCGCCCCGTCCGCTGGCTTCCCCATCGCCAACAAATGATCTTCAGGGTCCTCCACCAGCGTATCAGAAACAATGACCATGTCGAAAAACCCTCCGGCCTCCGACGCTTCTTGATGCAATAGCGACTGTTCCTCCGACGCACTTGTTGCCTTGGCCATGCATGTGAACTCCGCCTTCTCGCCAACATCTAGAAAGCTAGGGGCAACCGCCTCATCTGCCGATAGCCCCCTTGAATGGAAGCTAATTTTTTCATCTTCAAGAAGGGACAATAGCCATTCTCTACGCCTCTCGGATGCGGAGGCGAGAAGAATCCTCATCCTCCATTCACCACAGGTCGATTCTTTCATCGCAGACTGGGCACTTGGTCATCTTTAGCCCACTAGAGACCTCGAATCTCCCTCCGCAAGAATTGCAAAGGACGCTCCTGTTCATTTGTGCGGGGGGCGGGAATTCGATTTTCGGAGAGCCTTCTGGACCTTTCACACCGACAGGAGGAGGGGTCATGGCAGGGAGGGGCAGGGGTGGAAGTGGATCTGCACTGGCCGACCTCGCCCTGACCTCTCTTCGCTGCTTCCTCTCGGACGCGCCCTCTCCAAGGGCGAGCTCCTCCTCTTCCTCCTCGACCAACTCTACTTCACTGGAACTGACAGAAATGTCAGTCTCAAGAATAACGTCTACAACATCCTCCTCAAGCATTACTACTCCGGGTGCCGAAGTACGCCTCCTACCGCCAATCCACCTTGCAGCTCTAACTGTCATTGTAAGTAGGACGATCACACTCAGGAAAATTACAGTAAGTGCCGTACCGCCAAGAAGCACATTGAAATTCTGCTCGTCCAATCCAAGTGATATTCTTATCATCTCCAGTAAATCACT
>DAJH01000009.1:0-7996 GCA_002498925.1 Euryarchaeota archaeon UBA173
CTGCCGAATCCACAGAAATCTGAAGATCACTCTCAGCCGCGGCCCATCCCACAAGGGGCGGTGTAGAACCAGCAATTCCACCAATGACGATATTTTGTGGAGTGGTTCTCTTCAACCAAATACTGTAGACTAGGACGTAGAATGCCACACTGAATGCGGCCCAGAATGCAGCGACCTCGTTCGCCATAATAACTAGCCAAAAAGTTCCAAGTAGGGATATAATAACACCGAACAAAAGTGCTGAATTCGGAGATACATCTCCAGACGGAATGGGCCTTTTCGCAGTTCTTTTCATCAGTGGGTCAATATCTCGATCATACCACATGTTGATCGCATTAGCCCCACCAGCAGTTAGGTATCCGCCTACCAGAACTACTGCCATAGTCTCCAGGGTACCGACCCCTAGTCCAGATTCACTTAGCAGATCATGAGATAATGTGGCGCATAGTGCAGTGATTTGTAGAAGAACGACAACACGCGGTTTAGTTAGCGAGAAGTATGAACCAATCACTCCATCCACCCCTCTCGCCCCCCTTGTTGTTGATACTCAGTGACTGCCATCCCTCATTGCAATTACTGAGAGTCCCAGCCAAGCAGTAGCGAGAGTTGTGAAAGTTGCTGCCGCCATCATCAGGTGTGCAAGGGAAAGTAACTCAAAGAATCCATCTGAATCCCAAGATAGGATGTAGAACGCCCCTACGGCAATATTTGCCAAATAGATCAAAGTAGCAGCAAATATCCAATTCTTGAGCATCATGCCGCTTTGCCCGTGTTCACAATCCTTCCAAATCATGTAAGAAGTGTAGGCCATCATCAATCCTATTGCCCCTACTAGCCACCTATGAACAACTTGGGACTGCATCTCCCAGTCCTCGATTGATGGAAACAACTCCCCGTTGCAGAGAGGCCAAGATTCCCCCAGTCCACCAATTCCGCATCCGTAGTTCGCCCCAGGGGTTGTGGAGACGAAGGCTCCAGAGAATAGCGTGATTAGTGTACCGATTGACAACCATCCGAGAATCGGGCCCCATTTCTTTGATAGAAGCGGGTCGAACTCCATCCAACTCGGCATCGCATCATCGTCCTTACACAGCTCCATCCAAAGCCAAACAAGACAGAGCGTGAAGGCCAGGGCTGAGCCTAGATGTAGTGCAACACTCCAGTGCTCATTATCAAGCTCAACAGTTAGCCAACCCACAGCCCCTTGCCAAACAATCAATATCAGTGAAACGAGGGCCGCCTTTTTAGATCTGGAAGAAGCCTCCTTGTCCGATCTGATAACAATCCAATTCAGTATGACCAGAGGGCCTAGGACCGCGCCAGCAAGTAGTCGATGTATCCATTCGGTAAAAATTTGGAAAGAGGTATATCTGTGCCCCGAGCCTCTTGAGTCCGCTTCTTCCGGATTCTCTTCCCACCAATCACCCTGTTCCTCCTCAGAGATATCGAACCCAAAGGTCCCGAAGCATGTGGGCCAGTCTGGACAGGACTCTCCAGCATCGTAGATCCTAATCGTGCCGCCCATCGCTATAACGACAACAGTGAGGACAATCAGGGCAACAGTCGTCTTTCTCGGATTCACCGCATCTGAGACTTTCCCGAAACTCTGCCGGATTTGGCTGAGCAAGATAATCACCCCTTCCGGAGCTCACTCTTCCTCTTCATGCGGGTCGACGTCGATAGGTATCTTGTCTTCCTCGTACTCAAGAGTGGCTATTTTCATCGGATCTAGAACCACCCTTTCTTTAGCCTCTTCAACTCCATAGAGCTGTATCAACTCATCACTGAACTTCTCCCTCAATTCATCTTCGGTGACGTATAGGGGGGCTCCCATGCTTATCTGAAGCGCCCTAGCGCCAATAATTCGCGCCTTTTCGAAGCGTGTGTGGTGTCTTGCAGGCTTAACCATCGGGCGGCCGACCGGAGACTCCCACATAAGGGCTCTTACTGCCACTCGCCCCTTTAGGGGCGTGGAAATTACTCACTGACGCTCAAGTAGCATTGCAACAGCATTTCCGCCGCCTAGACAAATCGTCACAACTCCAAGTTTGCCTTCGGTGCGTGTTAGGGCATTGATTAGAGTCATCAGACATCTCGCCCCAGTCGCTCCAAGCGGGTGCCCGATCGATATCGCTCCGCCATGGACGTTGAAGCGTTCATCTTCAACCTCAAAATGATCCATTATCGCGCAAGAAGCCGATGCGAAGGCCTCATTGTGCTCGAATATGTCAATGTTTGAGGGGGTTAGGTCATTTCTGGCCAGAAGGTCCTCTACTGCGGGTATTGGGGCTGCCATGACTCTCTCGGGAGAGACTCCAGAAGTCGTGTAGTCGACAATCCTAGCCAATATTGGTAATCCAATCTCAATGGCCTTGTCCTCCGATGCTACTAGAATTGCAGAGGCGCCATCGGAGACTTGACTCGCATTTCCCGCAGTAACCTGACCCGAATCATCGAATACTGGGGTAAGTGAGGAAAGAGTGTCCATGTCGGTATCAGCCCTGATTCCTTCGTCCCTACTCAGTTCTCCAACTGGGAAGCACTCAGAGGCTAGCCACCCCTCTTCCCAGCCAGAGTTACTGAGGCCGTGCGACCTTACCGAGTATGAGTCAGAACGACTCCTGGAAATTCCAAACTCTCGAGCGCAAGTCTCTCCTGTATTCCCCATCTTTTCCCCTGTGTAAGCGTCTTCGAGGCCGTCGTGTGACAATATGGAAATCAATGATTTGTAGGGCACCTCATCGCCCCTCCTGGCATCTCTTACAAATCGAGGGGCATTGGTCATCGACTCCATACCTCCTGCTACTGCTAGGGAAGCCATCCCAGCTCTGATTTCTGATGCTGCGATCATTACTGCCTTGAGGCTAGATCCGCATACTTTGTTGATCGTGGTGCAGGGGGTAGAATGTGGCATACCAACTCGTAAAGCAACCTGTCTGGCAGGCGCCTGTCCGGCACCGGCTTGGAGGACCTGCCCCATGTACACCTGGTCAATTTCTCCACTACTGGGGTCTATTCCTGACCTCTCCAAGAGCTCTGAAACAGCCATGGTTCCCAATTCGGTAGCAGAGTATTCTGAGAGGCTCCCCCTAAACTTCCCGAAGGGAGTACGAGCATATCCGCAAATCACCGCTTCCGGCATACGACGTTCGAAAGGTCCTGATGACTTCAAGGGTCCGATGTACGGGGCAGAAAATTTACTCATTTGATGAGTTGTAGCCGTAGAATTCCGAGTTTACCAGCTCGGGTCTCATCTGAGGTTTGACAAGTAAGGTCCTAACTGCCCACAGGTCTTTGAAAATTCGGTACTCGGCCGTAGCATCTAGGTAGTCCACTCCACTGGTTCCGCCAGTACCTATTCTACGACCCATTATCCTCTCGACCATCCTCGCATGAGAATGACGCCATTTCACCATGGATTCCTCCAGTTCCACAACAGCATCAATCAGCTTCCTCGGCCAAGCAAGAAGTGGCAATTCTCTGTACGACTCGATGAAAAGAAGCCCGGCCCTTCTGCGACTAGCGGCTCCATCGGGCTTCAGGAATGAAATTGCCGACTCATGCGAGGACTTCATTCTCGCCGCCATCATTTCCGAGGAGCCCGATGCTAAGTCACACACATTCTTGTGTGCTTCGAGATGCGCTTCTACATACCGCAGTACGTTTTCTTGGTCACTCTCGGACTCAAAACTCGAGCCCATGATCGGGGTTCTTTCTACCCAGAGCATCAGCGACTCGACAAGGCTCGGCCTCGAAACGGCATCCTCAAGCATGGATAGAACCTCCTTGTGCTCTTCCCCCCGCTCTGCCATTCTCCTGAAAGAGTCAAGCGGGTCCATGCCGCCAATCCTGTCATTGTTCTCTAAGCCCAGAAGAATCTCAAATTGCCTCATCTGGAAAGATTCGAATCCGGAAGCGCTTCCAAGGCCATCTCTGAATGCCAGGAATCCCTGGGGAGTCAGGGTTTCGAGTACAGTCCACTGGCTCGCCATTAGCCTGAAAATTTCTGTGGTCCTTCCAAGATGCTCCACTGCTCTTGGAATTTCATCCTCCGGGACGGGGACCTGCCCTAGTATGTCCCTTACCTCCGAGAGCTCCTTGATTACTTGCTTGAACCAAAGCTCGAAGGTTTGGTGTACAATAATGAAGTGCATCTCATCTGCACTTACTTCCCTATCCTCTCCTTGTAAGCCAAGCAACTCGTGTAGGTTGAGATACTCGGAGTAGGTCCAGTCCCCGTAACCGCCGCCGCCCATGAGGCCTCACACGAGTCCTCGCTTGAAGCATTGTCGCAATCTGCGAATCACTCAATAGACACTACAAGTTCAGAATGACATGACCAACCATTACCGTCCAGCTCAATCGCTACTGGTCGAGGATGGTCTGGAACTAAGGGTCCCCGAGGAGGGGGACTCAGAGGAGCTATTCCTCAAGATCGATGAAAATAGGCAGTACCTGAGGGAGTGGCTACCCTGGTTAGATGACGTCAAGAGTGTCGAAGAAGAGGCTGCAGCAATTAGACAGGGAGCTTACTCTGAGAATGGCTGTATGTACCTAATTCTGCTTGGGGGATCAATAGTGGGGACCGTAGGACTCAACTCCATAGACTGGGTCAACAGGAGATTCACTATCGGATATTGGCTTTCGGAGGACTCCACTGGGAACGGCATAGTGACCAAGTGCTGCGCGAGAATCATCGATCACTGCTTTAACGACCTCGACCTCCATAGAGCAACAATACTCGTCGCCGTTGAGAACTCCATCAGTAGAGCAGTCCCAGAGAGGCTCGGCATGAGTCTGGAGGGAATTGAGAAAGATAGAGAGTGGCTATACGACCACTTTGTAGATGCGGCAATCTACGGGGTCACCGCGCCGAATTGGAATGTCATCAGGAACCAATCAGGCCATGGTCATCAATAGAGCAACCTCCTGGGGGGAGGCAGGAAAGAACATCCTCTTGTGCAAGACCAGTAGCCTTTGAGATAGAGTTAGCTACAGACTCCTTTTTCTGCCTTCCAGGAGTAATCCTTGCCCATCTTCCGAACATACTGGATATTGTTTCGGTAGTGCCAACAACCGGCAGTGGTATGCCATTTACAACCCCCATTCCGATAGCTATCTCAAGATTCACATCCCTGTGCCAGTTCCTCTGCCCCCTTACGACGAATGACCCCCTTCCAAGGGACTCGCCGCTTTCAGTAGTCTTGGAAACCTGGCTAGGCCTGACATGGAAGGCAGTTGCAGCCGCCCCCCCACTCCCCCAAGCCCTTGACCAGCATACGGAAATCTGGGCCGCTTCTTCGTGAACCTTCGCAGATAACTCCCTCGCATCATCGATACCCTCTGCAAGACCCTGTGAGATTTGCAGGGATGCAACGCCTTCTGGCACACTCCCCGTCTCAATCTGATTTTTCATCAATCCGTCCTTGAGCTTGAGGGAGCATGAGGGTGCCCCATGGAGATCGGCATGGAAATAGAGGTCTTTGGCACTCAGATGCTTCTTCACAACCGAGTCATTGCCCTTTGCATCCCTGCCACCAACTAGGAAGTGGCCACCGGAGAGAATCGCCCATCTGTGCTTCTCGAACCAGAACCTACGACTCCTTCTGACGGCCCTCAGTCTTCCTGCCGAAGCTTCCTTCGCAGCCTTACGCCCCTCCCTCTCCTTGGAAGCCTCAGTCTTGTCCAGAGCGAGGCGAGCCCCCTTGGCCTTCTCCTTCTGAGACCTGCCGTTTTCGAAATACCTCTGAGCGTTTTGATGAACAGTCTTGTCTACTTCTAGCGTAATGCTAGTTCCCGGTTCTCCATCCTCATCTGGCAGATATGCCACTATGGTCCTCTTTCTAGGGTCTACTCCGCCTATCCAGGGTATCCCTAGTGAAATTTCTGCCACTGACTGCCAGTTCGAACTCTCGATCGCCGAATTGAATTGTTCCAATATCGAATTCACATGCTCCCAACTGTCTTGGATGGCCTTACCCAGTTCTTGTGAAACCGCGGCTTTCTGGTGAAATTTTTCTATGGCCTGTCTTTGCTGCTCGGCCCTCCTCTCAAGCTTCCCAATGACTTGTTTTTCATCGGAGCCGGATTCCACCAGCCGCTCCTCCTCTCTCCTGATGAACGCCGCAGCGTCATGTGTACCGAACACCCCATCTAGGGCGGTAGAGATTGAATCAACCTGCACAGATAGGGAGTTATCCAGGTGGGAAAGGGAAATTGGAGAAAGTATCTCTGCACTAGAGATTCCATCGAGTCCGGACTCTGTTCCCCACTTCGAAACAGCTTCATCATCAGTTAGCCAGAGTGTGGAACTACTCCCAGTCTCCAATTCAGATAGCATACTTGCTATCGCACGCATCAGTGACTCCCTCTGGTCGTCGTCCAACGAACTAGCGGGGGCATCCCCCTGGAGCTCTGCTAGTGAGCAGGCGGCTGAACCGAACACCCTGCCTAGGTTAGCCCTAGAGGCAATAGTCCTAATCAGGTCGCTATCGCTGTCATCCAGAATCTTGGAGAGATCGCTAATCTCCATTTTACGGGGATCAACAGCCTCCGGGGGGGGAACGTATTCGACACCCTTCTTCAGTGACCTACTGGCGTATTTTGCATGTGTCAGAGGCTGTATTATCACGCCGCCTCCATCCAATAGTACAATATTTCCCTCTCTGAAGAGCTCTATTACCAGCCTAACGCTCCCTCCTCCATGCTCGAAGTCCAGATTCATCACACGATCAAAGCCATGCTGTTCTACGCCAACTAGCCTAGCGTTTCCTAGATGTTTCCGCAGTATCATTGCGAATTGCGAGGGGTTCGGTGGCATCGGCCTGTCCCTCATAGATGTGTAGACCCTCTTTCCTCTCACCACGACTAGGTCCTTGTTGGAATCGCCCTTCTTGTTCAGTCTGAGAACCACCTGCTCGTAGTGAGGCTGGTATGCCTTTCTGACCCTCGCTCCAATCATTTCGGAAAGCTCACGCACAACCCGCGCAACCTCGAATGACGACGACTGTTCACGCATGTTCTCGCCTTTCCGTCGACAGTGTCCTTCATCAGGGAATCGCTCATTGGGGGTCGAGAGTCTCAAACAGATGACTGAAATTCACGTATCTCCGTCAGAACGTCCGCTTCATGTGCATATTGGTTCGACGGAACCTCAATCATCTCAGCCCCCGGAATCCTTTGAACGATATCCAGAATTTTTTCCATGCGATGAAGCTTGTCCGATGAAGCCGTCATTACTGCACATGGCACTCTGATTGAAGATAGGTCCTCTGGGATGGAGTACCCCATCAGAAACCTAGCAGAGAGCAGCATCCTCTCGAGATTTTGAGATAGCATCGCCCTCCTGTACCGTACCTTCTGTCCCTCCTCCTTGACCTTCTTGTCGACAGCCCACATTGCTACCCTCATCATTCGAGAATAGGTCCACTTTGGAAGTGGGGCCCACATCAACAACCTGGCCCAAATTGGGAATTTGAAGTCGAGGTTGGGTGCCAGAAGTATGGATGACCTTCCTGATAGCCTCCCCATTTGGAATGAGTCGATTAGTACGGTCGAACCAAGTGAAGATGAAAACCAGTCCACTTCGCCAGACTCAATCCCCATTGAGGCAAGAACTGCAATGATGTCGGAACTGAGGCATTCTATTGTGAAATCAGATTTGGAGACCCTCCTCTCTATCTTCGAACTCCCCTTCTCACGGGTCTCTATGTACACAATCCTCCTGTGCCTTGCCCATTCCTCGATAAGCGGTCTCCAACCCTCGAAAACCGATCCCCATCCTGGAACGAATACCACTGTGCCTTCTTCAGTTGGATAGTCCGGTACCCACTCCAAAACTCTGAGGGAGAAGCCCTCTGAAGCTTCTACCCACGTCTCTTGTGTTCTGGCCCCATCGATTACCGGGGCTCCAGTCCATTGCTCGCTCACGTTATTCCAAGAGGGCGGGGTATTTTCATTCTGACGATGGACTACCTGCCGCCGCCGCCGGACCTGC
>DAJH01000009.1:8351-11266 GCA_002498925.1 Euryarchaeota archaeon UBA173
GCCGCCGCCGGAACCGCGTCCACCAGAGCTCCTAGTGACTCTGCTGCTTCTGTGGTGATGGCCACTGCGTCTATGGCGAAAGTAACGGCGTCTGCGGTGGAACCATGGCCTCCTATGCCATGGCCGGTCGTAGTAACCAGGCTCGTCGTAGTAATGGCCTCCACCCGAAGAGAAATTCGCACTACTCCCACCTACATCTAGATAGGCCAGTAAAAGGACCACAAGCAGAAGGATTAGCTGTATCAATCCACAGAAAAAGAGTCCGAAGATATCATCCCAAGGGGGATCAACTCGCACTTCGTTAGGATCCTCGGTATTGTAGTACAGTGTAACGAAGCTCCCTATTGGCATAGTGCCATTCTCTGCGTATTCCAAGCAGTCGCCTTCCGCACCTTCGTAGTCTTGGTAGGTCGTAATTGGGAAATGATCAACCTCGGACGAGTAGGAGGTATTGTCAACGGAGTATGAGACGTCTAAGTCGGCCCAGCAATCTAACTCGTACCAGTAGTCGCAGTATTCATCTCCCCAGTCATCCGTGTAGCAGTCTTGATACTCCACCCAGTCGTATCCCGGATATTTCTCAAGGACCTCGCCTTGTGTTTCCACCCATTGATCCTTCGTCGTCCCAGTGGCCACTGCCATGAATGCGGTTCCAATGAGGGTGAGGGCGAGGACAATTGCCGCTACGGCGTAGCCAGGGTCCTCCAGAAGCCAGTGATCGGAGCCCCCGCCGTATACCTTGGTGCCATCTGACTCCCCGTCCGGGTTAAGAATTAGCATACCGTTTTCGTGCTTCCACTCAATGTGCTCAAGAAACGTCATGCCGAGAATGCAGAAGTCTGACTCATCCTCCCTCAGGGGGTTGATTAGAGCCTCAACATTCCTTATCGACATCTGTCCGATTGTTATGTCGGGCAAAGCAGTCTTGTATCCGAATCCCGGGCCAGCTGCTGTCGTAGTCCTCACCACTTCTCCCCGATCCAGGTTGAGCATCTGGGCAGTCCTTTCATCGACCCCGCAGTAGCTCGCTCCGGTATCCACTAGGAAATTTATGTTCCCGAGATTCCCAATACTCCCATTGACGTAGAAGCACCCATTTCTGTCCGGCTTCAGCACGAGCCTCTGCCCGGTGAATTCCACCAGTGTGCCATCACCGGATTCTGAATCTTTGAAAGTGCCGGGCGCGGATTCGACGTCTTCCTCGGGAGTGGGGTCCTCCTCTTTCTTGTCCCACCACCTCTCTGCCATGCTCCTACCAGTCTGTGAGGCACCTTCAACGTTCACACGGTCTATACCGGGTAGTATCCGTTGTCACGGGCTTCCACCTTCCCAGAGGATACGAGTGAGCGTAGGTGCGAGAGCGTCTGGTCACGAGATAGTAGGGGGTGAGCGTCAGGAGTGTCCTCGTATGCCGATCTGGCTATGTCTTCAAGCGAGCTAATTCCCGAGGAAACCGCATTCAGCACCCTCTCGTGCCTGGATGATCTGTGTCTGATGTACCTGTCCAGTAGCCTGCGGGGGTTGGGCGAGGCGGGACCGTGCCCGGGAAAAAGCATCGGTGGGGCGAGATCTCGGATCCTCTTAAGGCCGGATATGTATGCATCCATGTCGCCATCGGAGGATGGAACTAGGATCGTGCCCACCACGACGCAGTTGTCTCCACTGACAACCCCCGCTTCGCCAACCAGGCAAATGTGCCCCGGGCAGTGGCCAGATGTCTCGATTACCTCCCAAGTGCTGACTCCAGAGGGCCCATTCAGTTCAATTGTGGCACCTTCTTCAAGTTTCGAAACATCAACATCCGCCGAAATAGCCCCAAGTGTCTCTTCGCTAGCCCAAATTGGCGCTTGGTAGATCTCCGATATTTTCGTTAGGTCGCCGATGTGATCTGGGTGCCTGTGGGTGAAAACACTAGCTACGATTCTGGAGCCCGGCGAAATTGACTCCGAAATCTTGGCTTTGAGGTAGTTCAGTGATTCTTCCGACTTTGCAGCAGGGTCCACTATGATCACCTCGCCCCCTGGCTCTCCGATCATGTAGCAGTTCGTATGCGTGGATGGTGGCAATGTGTCGGTCTTGAGGGGAATCACCTCAACTCCGGGAGCGAATTCTATTCTGTGATCCCCATTGGGAGGATCTGCAGACAGACTGTCACAGGCTGCTTGCAAATCCCCTTCATCACCTATCCTCTCAACTATGTCCCTGAGAAGCGTTACGATTGGAGGAGGGATCCTGAGTAGATTTCCCTCCCATGCAGATAGGAGCTCCTGCGGTTTCCACCACTTGAACTCGTCAAATTCGCTTCTTCCTGGTGGAAATGTGGGAATTACCCCGGGTAATCCAGTCGGAACGTGGAAGAAGAAATTCTGGAACCCCATGGGTGCGAATGGGGGGGTTGTTCTGTCAGTGATCATCTCACAATGGAAATTCTCGATGGAAATATTTCCCGACTCTACACTCTTTCTCCATTCCCGCTTGTCCGCACACACCCTTTCCCGGGTATCTTCGTCAATACTGACAATCCCCCCTTTGCCATCAGGTGAAAGTCCGACTTCTTCCGCCATCTCCCTTAGAAGTGCGAAAGTGGCAGTTCTGTACTTCTCATCCACCATTAGCCAATCTGGATGATCCTTAGAGACTTCTCTGTCTACACCGCTCACACCTCCGCCCGGGAAAGACCAGAAGTCAGGGAAACTGGGTAACTCGGATACTCTGTGCCCTAGCAGAATTTCATGTCCGCCCTTAGCCTCCCTGCTCAGCATTACTGAGGCGGAAGGACGGATCACAGGTGACCCCACTGAAGGCAAAGAAATGCCCTCGGGCAGCTCGCTCATGTATGGCGGGAGGGAACCAGTGCTTCAAACGCTGCGGGAATGTTTGATTATGCCCCCCACTCCCACGAGCCTCATGGGACC
>DAJH01000009.1:11644-12688 GCA_002498925.1 Euryarchaeota archaeon UBA173
GGATGAAGGAGCCGGAGACGATTGAGGAAGAACTGGCGATAATCGCCGAGGCGCTGAATGCAGGTATTGATCCATTTCCCCCGAAGAAGGAATCTTCTGGGTTGATTAGACTGGGCCTTGGTTGGTTCATGATTATCATCATGGTCAGTTGGGTTTCCCAGCTTCTCTACAGATCGATATAGTTGGTAGTCCCTCCCGGATTCGAACCAGGGTCATGGCATCCAGAGTGCCATATGATGGACCACTACACCAAGGGACTGGCGTCTTTGGGACATAGGTCCGATATTTCAACGAATCCGCAAACCCCTTCGCTTACTTCGCGCGGAATCCTGCATTAACCACCTCAAGGCTTTCTTTGCTTGGTCGGTTCTGCTCTTCCGAGAGTGCCATAAGGGGTGTTTCTGTCAATCCCAACTCGTCTGTGGCCGTGGGCTGGTTCGGATTGTAGTAGAGGAGGCCCGTGACGTGACTCCCCTCCGCTGTTCCTTCGTGAATGGCCCTCAAAGCAGCTACTGCATCGGTAGGGTCATGTTCATCTCCAACGGTCTCCAACCTCAGAGTGGATCCGTCGAATAGGGATATTTCACTATACTCTCCCTCGGGTACATCAACTTCCTCGAGTGGCGAGAAGTGAGGTATGTAGTCCAGTATGTGAAGGACCTCGTCATTCCCCTTTACGTAGTTGTAGGATCTGTAAGACTCGTCGTTGTTAGCGAAGGTTACACAGGGTGAGATTACATCGATTACAGCCATTCCCCTATGACTCATTGCAGCTTTGACAAGGGCCGTTAATTGCTTCTTGCTTCCGGAGAACGACCTAGCCACGAAGGTGCACCCAAGATTGACCGCCATGGCACATAGGTCTATGGGGGCCTGCTCGTTTACTGACCCCTTCTTCTTCTTGGAGCCCTTCTCGACAGTAGCGCTGTATTGGCCCTTTGTAAGCCCATATACGCCATTGTTCTCGATAATGTAAACCATGTCGATGTTCCTCCTGATTGCATGGATGAACTGCCCGATCCCTATGCTAGCAGTGTCCCCATC
>DAJH01000035.1 GCA_002498925.1 Euryarchaeota archaeon UBA173
TGATGCAGACCAAACGAGGCAGGTATTCGAAGTTGAAATCGCCCATGAAGGAAGCGGGTGCGATGCAGAGGTATGGCCTGAGCAGAAAGGGGAAAATCTGGTGAAACTGGGTCGGGCCTGTTACGGCTGTATGGCAGGTTACACCGATATTTCAGCCTCTAGAAACGATGCTTCCTACCCTATTCCAATGTGGATACAGGATGGAGAGAAAGTTGTGGAATCCATAGGCTTGACAATAGCCGGGTCAATCATGTCTGGCATCGGCTCGCTATCCCTCGTTGGTCTGGGTATCATCCGAAAGGCGTTCAAGGCCAGGCCCACTACTTCTCCGAAGGAGCAAAAGGCTCCCTCTATCGAGGTGATAGAGGCGATAGAGGGGAGAGCGGTTCGATTCAGAATCAATGCCCCTCCCAGTAGCAGTTCTGCCTGGGTTGGGATTTACCCGTTCGGTGCCGAAGACGAGGACCACGGAGAGGAGGGGGAGAGATGGAAGTGGTTGAAGGACATCGATGTCAGCGACGCCTCGTTCCCCGCTAGGCGGAAGGGGTCTGTGAGCATACGAGTATTCTCTGATGGGGGCCACACCTTACACAGCCGTGAGGACTTCGACATAACCCCGGCGAGCAAGAAATGGTGGGAGGAGTAATGCCCGATCCATCGATCAGGGTCGAGGAGCAATGCCTCCTCATTGAAGCTCTCGCTATGATACACCCAACGGCGAAGAAGAATTCCCTGAGGAGGATGATAGCCCACGGAAGGGTTAGGATAGGCGAGGAGAGGGCAGAACACCCACGCCAGAACGTACCGTCGGGATCCGTTGTGACCATCCTATCCAGGGACGACGGCGACACCGTCACCAAGCCCAAGCAGGGTTTACCAGAGCCACGCGTGCTCTATTCGGACTCGCAGGTCATCGTTGTGGAGAAGCCACACGGGCTACTATCGGTGGCCACGGATAGGGGGGAGTCGGACACCATGTTCGACAGGGTCGCCAAGTGGGCGTGGGAGAATGGTAGGACGAGAGCGTTACTTGTCCATAGGCTTGACCGTGAGACGTCTGGATGCCTCCTACTAGCGCGCAACCCCGAGGCGAGGGACATTCTCCAGGCTCAATTCAAGGATAGGACAGTGGAGAGGATTTACCATGCGGTCGTCCACGGAAAGCCGGACGCGCAGTCAGGTACCGTGAAGGCACGCATCCAGGAAACCAAGGACATGAGGACCAGACTCGTGAAGGGTGGGAAGCGCGCGGGCAGGGAAGCGATAACGCACTGGGAGCTCGAGGAAAGGGGAACCACGCACTCACTGATCAGAATCAAGATAGACACCGGTCGCAGAGCGCAGATAAGGCTACACATGGCAGACCTGGGATGCCCCGTAGCTGGCGATACCCGGCACGGATGGGGCAAGGCTAGCGTGAACAGGTTGTGCCTCCATGCCTCCTCACTCGGGTTTGACCACCCCAATGGGGAGAGAGTGAAGGTGGAGAGCGAGCTCCCAAAAGCACTCAGGGCGGAGCTGAGTCGCTGATTTTCAGCCATCATGGAAGCAGGGAATTAGCATTTGCCGCCCCACGAAACAAGTCAAACAGGGAATCCACGGTGTGGTCTATTGGTTTCGAGTAGCCCCCGCCCATGAAGACTACGCAGGGCACCTCGTTGTCCAGGACGTAGTCAAACACCCTCTTGTTCCTGTACCTCATCCCTTCCCTGCTAAGCTCCAGCCTCCCCAGAGCGTCCTGGGCAAGACCGTCAACGCCGGCTTGGAAGAGGAGAAGCTCAGGTTCGTACTGCTCGACCAATGCCATTGCGTCATCGACAAATGAAAGGTACTCATCATCTCCCACACCTGACTCAACAGCTATATCGTGATCACTGAATGTCTTCCTGAATGGGAAGTTCTGCGCGCAATGGACTGATATCGTAACGACCCCCTCCTCACCCGCAAGTATAGTGGCAGTGCCGTCCCCCTGGTGCACATCCAGGTCCAGCACCACTACGCGCGAGCAACCGTGCCTATCCCGGGCCAAGAGGGCACACACTGACAAGTCGTTGAAGACGCAGTAACCGGACCCGAACCCACGGTGGGAGTGGTGCGTTCCCCCTGCAAGGTTTCCAGACAGCCCACCATGCGTAAGGACATGCTCTAATGCGGATACCGAACCACCCATTATCCTCAGGGTCCTCTCCACGAAACTATCGGTCCACGGCTGGAGCCCAATTCTACGAATCTCTGCCCGTGTTAAGCCACCGCCCAAGAAGCGGTCGACATAGTCATCTTCATGAGCAATTTTCAGAACCTGTGGGTCGACCGGATCAGGTAACTCGATACTGACTATGCCCTCTGCCTCGAGCGCCCTCAACCGTTCGCGCAGTATCCTGTATCTCTCACGGGGAAACCGAGCCTCTTCGTCGATACCATCAGTATAGAGCGGGTGATACCAGATCGGCATCCTTGCATCGGTCATTGGGCTATCACCAATTTTCCAACGCCACTACCATCTAAATTGATGTTTCCAAGGCACTCGACACCCGACATCAGACAAGTACCTGACACACACAGGTTTTGAAGCTAGGTCCGACACGAACGTGCATGGGTAAGCTAGTCCGGCCTATCGGGATAGTCATGCTATTTCTCTCGGCCCTGCTCTCCGGTTGCATCTTCTCAGACAAACCAGAGGAGTCTTCTGCAACAGACGAGACCCAGTATCCCCCAATATGGGACAGGCACACTTTGGAATGGGATACTACCGGCTCCTACAGCCTCCTCCTCGAACCCGGGCCACACAGCGCGCTTGAAGTTCAAGAAGCGTTCATCGATGTTGACACGAGTGAGGTATGGGAGACCGGCCCGGCCCAATCAACAGTCCACCTGTCATACTGGCTCCCTAACAACACCGTCGACGGTGAGCAGGTCCCAGTCATTGCTGTCATATCCCCTTACTTCTCATACGGGACACAGGGATCTGAGTCCTCGCCGACCAATGTCGTTGGCGCGGCGAGGGGGGAGTTCATTTTCGAGAACTTCGTACCTCATGGTTACGCCTTCGCTCAGGTAGCGGTATTCGGCACCGAGGAGAGTAGTGGGTGCTTCGACTACAGGGGTGCGGGGGAGGGCCTCGGAATACACGCTGCGGTCGAGTGGCTGGGCACGCAGAACTGGAGCAATGGGAACGTGGGCTTGTACGGCAAGTCCTACGAAGGCGCAACCCAGTGGGAGGCAGCCGCGATGGGAAGCGAGTATCTGAAGACAATAGTCCCGATGTCCGGGACCACCGCCCTGCATCCCCTGCTCTACAAGAACGGGAGCGCGGAGGCGAGGTCCCAAATCATGCATATGAACTACTTCTCGAGCACGGTTGACTACAACGAGGACGATCTGGATAACATCTGCCCGGATATTGTTGAGGGGATATTCGCAGGGCCGGTAACGTATGTCGGAGGCGAGATGGACCCATACATGCAGAACTACTACGACGAGAGGAGCCACATAGACAAGGCGTTCAACAACTGGAACGGTAGCATTTACTGGGTCCAGGGCATGCAGGACTGGAACGTCGACCCCCACCAGGTGTTCGGCGGGCCACCGGGTACCAATTGGTACCAGACGTACGTGGACGCCGGGTTCGAGGTTCGGGGCATCCTAGGACAATGGGGTCACCACTACCCGGATCAGGTCAACAGCCACGAGGGAGTTGATCCCGGATACGGATTCGAAGCATTGGATAACATGACCCGATGGGACTGGGGCCAGGACCTCTTCGAGTGGTTCGAGTACTACCTCCAGGAGAGAGGGCCCAAGCCCAGCTTGGACGCCCAGATACAGAGAAATGACGGCCAATGGAGGATAGAGGAGTCTTGGCCCCCCGCCGACGCAGTGCCTTTCACTCTGGATCTTGGTGAATGTAGTAATGATGGGGTCTTCGTCGGAGGGGGCCCTTCGGTTGTCGGCGGGGGCCAAACCGTCACAGTAGAGTGCCGAGACGTCAACGAGGACATGGATATCCACATCTCAGGCCTACCTACATTGCATCTGTCGGCCGTACCGACGTTCGATGGGGGGCAAGTGTTCATCGAGATGCAGGATGCAGAGACCGGCTTGCGCCTAGGCCACGCGACCATGGATGTCAGGTACTACGAGGGAGGCTACGAACCGCAGACCGTCGTCCCAGGGCAGCAGATCACCATGATGATGGAGTTCCAAGGCATCGATGCCTTACTTCCTGCGGGCCATGGCCTGCGCTTCATATTCAGCGACCAGGGAGAGGACTACCTCGCCCCAGCCTGCGGAAGCACTTGCACAGTACACATACTCCCGTCCCTGTCAATCTTCGAGGCCCCGGTGGTCGAAAGGCCCCCAGAAGCGACCCTCACAGTACCGCAGCCTCAGTAGATTCATGTCTGAAGGCGCCGAGGGCAACCTATGTCGATGCCACGTAGGGCCATGGAGCAGATGGGGTTCTCCATCTGCTGCCTCACCTGCGACGCACCCGATGTAGCCGGTAGCAAGAGATGCAGGGGATGCATTGCTTCCCATACTAGAGCGAGAGACCGAATGTCAGGCCAGGCCACGACCAAGGCTGACAGGCTCTCTAGGGAGCTCGTGACCATGTTGGCCTCCCCCGCCAGCTACATCGATGACACAGAGCACGGTGAGCTGATGCTACACTACGTCACGCTGATCGCCGAGCACCAGGGGACCGTCTCCGCCAAGACGCAGGAGGAAATAGAGCAGATGTTTGAGAGGCAACGGAGACACAAAAAGACCTCTCTGCTGGACAGGAGGAGGAGAAAGTCCTCCTGGTGGGGGAGCAAGCTCGAGCCGGACGAGATGGAGGAGCTACTCTCCCTGATAGATGGCGGCAAGAGGAAGGAGGTCCCGACATGGGATGACCTGCTGGAAGAGGTCGGCGAGCTGCTGGACGAGGACTGAGTGCTTACGAGCATTATTACGACACCATCCACACGAACTGACGTGTCAGAGAAGAGGGACCCTAGGTCCTGGTGGATTGACGAGGACCCCTTCGACAAGCTCGAGAGTAGAAGACCGCCCCCCAGTCACTCCTCAGCCAGGGACGATAGCGCGAGAAGGCAATCCCACGTTAGAGTCGTTATGTCAACAGGTGGTGGCCAAGGAGGGAGGCCCTTCTTCAGAGTGTTCGGTGAAGAGCCAATGGCACAATCCATACCGGTTCACAAAGGCTCGATATGGCACTTCTCACAGATAGAGGTAGAGCACCTGATACAGGCTACGATGGCCTTCACCATAGCCTTGGCATTCATGACCACGGGAGGCGTTTTCGGTGCAATAAACAATATTGGGGCTTTCATCATTGGTGGGGCGATATACTTCATCGCACTCTCACCAGCGTTCGTCCTCCATGAGCTCGCGCACAAGTTCTCTGCTAGGAAGTACGGGTGCTGGGCCGAGTTCAGAGCGTCACCGAGCGGGCTTAGGTTCGGGGTCTTCCTCGCCGCTCTGACTGGAATAGTTTTCATGGCCCCAGGAGCCGTAATGGTGGTAGGCAACACCACAAAGTCCCAGTTTGGCAAGATAGCCTTGGCCGGTCCAGTCACGAACGTCGCACTATGGTTGGCGGGCCTTTTGGCAGTTCTAATCGGTCTGGGAGAGATATCGATACTGGGAATGATACTTACGCCTTGGATGTGGGGTAATGCCGTGCTGGCTACCTTCAACATGCTTCCCTTCGGGCCTCTTGACGGCAGGAAGATCAAGACTTGGTCCGATAGCATTTTCTGGACGTGGCTGATAATTTGTGTAAGCCTGGTTTGGTTCAACTACGAATTCCTCTCAGGCCTATTGGGGAATTAGAATGGCATCAGGCATAGAAGAGCCAGAGTATGAACTACTCAGCGAATACGAAGGATTCGAGATAAGGAGGTACTCCGAATCGGTCCAAGCGAGACTACTAACTCCTAGTAGCGGATGGAGCGGTAATTCTAGTGGATTCAGGCGCATCGCGGGCTATATCTTCGGCGGGAACGAGACAAACCAGAGGATAGCGATGACGGCCCCGGTTCAGATGTGGGACACCGATTCGGGGTCTATGATGTCGTTCACAATGCCCTCGAAGTATTCGATAAAGGATCTGCCTAGCCCTATTGATAAGGGAGTGGAGATAGTAGAGGTAGACGAGTACGTAGTCGCAGTTCTGCTCTTCTCAGGGCTCTCACGCAACTCCAAGGCAAGGCGCCTCATGGCAAAGCTCGAGACACTGGTACAAGCCTCAGGGCTAACAGCAGAGGGGGCACCTGTACTGGCCGTGTATGACAATCCAGGAACCACCCTCCCCTTCATGAGGAGGAACGAGATACACCTCCCCCTTAACTGGACAGACTGAAGATAAGTTGTTATCCGATCCACCGAAGCAATGTTCATGCGGAACCCGGCCAATGCCCTTCTTCTCGGGCTGTTACTGATCCTAGGCCCGACAAGTGGTTGCCTAGGGGGCTCCTCTTCAGACGATGGAAGCGCATCGGCTCTTTACCCGTCACTGGAGGACCCCTGCCTTTCTCCATCCCTGCAAGTATCACAAGAGCAGACAACCATACTTGTCGAGGGGGTGGAGAGAACCTTCAGGCTCTCTGTACCAAGCTCGGACGCTGGTACCGGGCTGGCGCTGGTCATAGCCTTCCATGGGGGTACGGACTCACAGGAGGACTTCGCTCAACAGGAGCAGTTCGATCAGCTGGGGGAGCAGGAGAAGTTCATCATGGCCTACGCCATCGCTGACCAGGAGAGGACAGCAGCCGAGGGAGAATGGTACCTGAACACCGCAGCCACCTCGATGGACGACAACAATTTCTCAGAGGCTATAGTGGACGAGCTATCCGCCGTATACTGTGTCGATCAATCCAGGCTATATGCTATCGGATACTCTCTGGGAGCCATGTTCACCTACGAGATTGCATGCCAACTCAATCACAGGTTCTCCGCGGTGGCTTCCTTCGCTGGAACAATGCCCGTCAGCCCAGAATCATGCGATCTAGACAGTGGCATCGGAATCATGCACATTCATGGAAAACTGGATTACATCATCTACTACCATACTGATTGGGAGTGGAAGGAGGGGGAACACGAGGGGGTCGGGACCATGAGCGAGGTCCCAGCACTCATTGACTACTGGGCGGACAAGGCCGACTGTCAGGCCATGAACGAGAACTCAGACCTATTCGTCGAGCACATTGTCCACAATGACTGCGTCGACGAGGCCAGAATAGAACACTACGGGCTGGAGCTCAACGACCATACATGGCCAAGTGAGATTGATGGAACCCCCACGTATCAACTGATGTGGGAATTTCTGTCAGATTTCTCCAGGCCAGATGACGCCTCTTCATAGACACTATCTTGAATACTAAGGCGTAAGCCTGAGTATCACTTGGCAGAGGAATAGCATGGAACAGAGACATATCGGAGGATACAATCCTATTCCCGCTCCACTCAAGTCATTCATGCGTGTCCTTAGCATGATATCCACAAGACTGACACTTCGAATCCTGGCATTCATATTCACTCGCCCAATCAGATACAAGGCCCCCGCCAGGGAGATGCAGTTAGTGGAGATCTGCGAACAATCAAAACTGGAGGTACCCAAGACTGGCAAGGTCCTGCAAGTCTACAGACTTCCTAACAATGGGCGAAAGATTCTGTTCATGCATGGATGGAATGGCAGGGGGAGCCAGTTCTATCACCTCGCTCTAGAGCTACACAATAAAGGATACGATATAACGACTTTCGACTTGCCCGGGCATGGAAAATCATCCTCTAACTGGACAAATATACCAGACATATCCTTCTCGGTCGAAGCACTGATGGAGTCCCTGGGCCCCTTCGATTGCCTGATTTCACACTCCATGGGGAATATCTACGCCCTTAATGCAGCCAACACCCAAAGTGATATCCCCGCGATAATCACGTTTTGCCATCCCTCGATGAGCATGAGGCCATTCTTCACTGGCTACATTCGAATGTTCGGTCTCCCTCCTGAGAAGTACACTGACAGGCTTTTGGATTACTACAAGGAAACCCTAGGACATCCGGTGTCTGACTTCGACCCGTCGAGATTCGTAGGCGACCTGGAAGTCCGTGCGCTGATCATACACTGCGAAGACGACAAGCTTGTCGACACACGTGCTTCCCATGAGTTGCATGACGCTATAGGCAACAGCAGGATAGTGATTACCAAGGGGCTCGGGCACTTCAGGATCCTGAGCGATGACAATGTGACCGAGGAAATATCCGACTTCATGGCTTCGCTGGAGCTTCCGTCTTGAGACCGATTTATCGGTGTCTGGTGATTTCATTCGGAACTGGCGGGCATGGACGAGTGATGGACTTGGATTCTGAGAACACCATCTCCATCTTCTACGTAGCCAAAGGTGTACTCGACCTTGGTCTCGGATCCATCCGGCCCAGTGAAGAAGTAGTTGCCCATGGCCAACGCCCTGTTGTCATCTAGAATCACATCATCATTCTCAAATCTAACCTTGGTCCATCCCTTTATCGCGAACCCCTCGTCCTCGGGGCAGACGTTGTTGGACGCCACGAAGTACGACAAGGCGGAATCGAACGTCGGGCGGAACTGCTCGTCAGCGGCCAGGGTGGGTTTGAACAGGACTGGGCCCGTTTGGTATCCATAGAGGGTGTGGATGTGGTTTGCGGCTATCCCGACATAGTCCCCGCCGTTCTTGTGTGCCTCAGAGATCGCGACGATTCCGTCCCCCCATCTCCTCTGCGAGCCTTCAACATCCGCCATGCTTACCATCGTTAATTCATCTCTGAGCTTCGGCTGTGTCTAAATCTCATGAATATTCCTCATCGGAATCACCGCCTTTCTGGCAAGATGATCTCCGATGGTTCTGGACGGTTCGCCTCGAAGGAATTTATTTTTTCACCACTGGGGTAGCCCAAACAGATTCCGCAGAGCAGTGAGTAATTCTTGCTGATGTCGAACTCCTTGCGAACCGCATCCTCCCAAACTGCCACAGCCCCTTGTGGGCACGTCCCCAATCCCTTGGAGTGTGCTGAGAGGATCAGGTTCTGCATGAACAGGCCAGCGTCCGAGGCGGAATACTTGCCCAGTGATTTGTGAGTAAAGACGAACAGTTCAACCGGCGCCCCGAAGAAGTCATAATTCCGGGCCCAAGACTCATTACGGGCCTTATCGTCGTCTCTGTCGACCCCGATGTGAGAGTAGAAGTCCCTTCCTTGGTTCTGGGTCCTCTCCAGGAAATCCTTGTGATAGGGCCTTGTGATTATCCAATTACTGGTGGGCAGGCCCTTTCTCTTCAGGACAGCCTTGATCTTGCCAAGCCAGCCTGTTCGGGCGCCCTTTATTGCCTCCCATCTGATTAGGAACTCCTCCGAAAGCCGATCACGTACGTCGCCCTTGGCAACCGCCACCCGAATGGGTCTGGTATTGCTCCAGCTCGGTGAAGTCAGCCCATCAGCAATGATTTCCTCAATTATTTCATCAGGGACCGGCGTAGACAGAAAGTCCCTTGTCGAGCGCCTCGATGATGCGAATGCTCGAAAGCCATCCGATTCAAAATCCATATTTCTGACCTCCAAACATCAACTGGAACCGCACAGGTTTCTGTACCTATATTATGCCAGCACTATTCAATTCTCTGTATACGATTACTATGCAAATTATGCTGATTAGTATCCCAATAGGACCTCTTTTGATTTTGGACGATGGCTTGTACCCCAGGATAGGCAGGGCCTTGTTCGCCAGCTCTTCTTCGATTTCGCCTATCGGCTTCATGATGCTGTGTCAAAGCACTCACTTTATGAAATACTCCGATAGGACCTAGATGATGACAAATATCAGTAGCACTTCGAGGAAATGCAGGGCCCCGAAGAATACCCTTGGTACGACCCAAAACTGCCACACCCCAGTCATTTGACCGGTCCGTTCATGAATCCCCCTCAGGGTGAAGCACACATGGGCGATGACAAGCAGACGGTTCTGATAGTCGTCGGGAACCCCATGACCGAGGCGAGCCTCAGGTCTCATTTCGAGAGGAGGGGATGGCAAGCCACCGTGTGTGATGATGGCGACAAGGCCGTCGACGAGTACGTAGCCGGTAAGCCTGACCTAGTTCTGCTTTCGCTGGACATATCCGGCCTAGATGGACATATAGCCGCACTCGAGATCCGAGAAACACACTTTAACGCGAGAATAGCATTCGTTTCCACCAGATCTGGGAAGGCACTGGCCGAGGACGCGGCATTCTCAGCAGGGGCGACCGCGATACTCACTACTCCAATCACGTCGTCAGACATGGACGAGGTCTGGGGGGCTATGATGGGGGAAATACCAGGGGCCCCGGGTCTGGCAGATCTCGACGAGCTGTATCCGGAGATGGACGAGGTTGCACCGCCGCTTCCCGTGATGCCACCGCTTCCCGTGATGCCACCGATGCCTATCTTGCCAGAAACAACCGTTGAGAACGTAGTCCAGAGTCCTCCCAAGAGGAAGAGGCGCTGGCTGAGGAGGATATTCCTCCTGATCATACTCGGTTTAATTGGAGCTGGTGTCGCTCATTACACTGGAGTATTGGATCTCTCGGAATACCTACAACACCTAGAAGACATGGCTCCCTAGCAAAAAGCCTCACCAACCTTAATTTACTGAAAAGTAACCTAGAGCACATGAGCGATAACGCTAGTTACACGATGCCCAATCTAGAGACCAACCCAGCAAATGTAGCGCTCTGGGCGCAGGCATCGTTCTTCTTCTACATGTGCGTGTCGTCCGTCTTCGATCTCGATATGATGGAACTATCTTCAGACCCTGACTATGTGTTCACTGTAGTCACTGGTGTTATCGGACTAGCTCTACTGTTTCAAGTCAAGAACAGTCGAACGATAGCAATCCTCATAGTGCCAATACTAGCAATAGTAGAGGACCCATTCTTCCTCGTCTTCGGCCTTCTCTGGTTCGCGCCCATGATATACATGCCAGCTCTGGCATTCGACGAGTTCGATCAGCGCCCATTATTCGGAAAATGGACAAAGAGGGGCTGGGGGACCGTTCTACTGTCTCTTTTCGTACTCATGAATATGGTAGACACTGGACTCCCTGATATGGCGACTGAGGGCCAGCTCGTAGAGGAATTCGAATCTGATAATGACGCGCTCGATCAGATAATTGCCGATTGCGAGGCAGAGTCGGACTGCTCCTTCCCCGATGGACTTCCTGAGGAAGGATCCGAGTCCGATGTTGAAACAGCGTGGGAGATCAGCTCGATGGAGAAGAATATCGCTTACCTAGGTCTCTTGATGTTACTCTCATCCGTGATAGCTCTAGTCGGAACCGCCACAGGCCGATTGAACATCGGAGGCTTGACACCGACAATGGCCGGAGTTGTACTAGTCGGTGTCTGGTGGGTAGAGTCCTTCCTTTTCACTATGGTAACCCATGGAGGTATCAACCTAGAGGAACTGTATCTTCTCCCTGTGTCTGGTGTAATGCTAATGACCATTCATGGACTATACACGATATCTCCGGCAAGTCAAGAGTGAATTCAGCGCTTACGGATGTTTGACCATGGATTACACAAAGCTAACACTGAGAATCTGCGGCTGGTCCAGCATATGGATGGGAATGGTCTTCCTAGTATATCCCGAGTGGTACATCGAGCTAGAAGGCGCCACTACAGACAACATGGCGTGGCTAAGGAACCTCGGAGCCGCACTAGTAGCTGTAAACGGTGTTGGGGCACTACTGGCAGCCAGGGACCCACAACAGGAGAGGGCACTCTATGATGTCGTTATGCTGGCCTCCGTGCTGGAGACAGTAGCCCTAGGTTGGTCAACGGCAACTTGGGAGTTCACTGCAACAGAGGAGATATTCGTCACTGGACCGCTCGGACTGGCTCTCTTAGTCAGTATCGCATTGGTTGCATTTAGGCCTAAAACCGGTTCAGATAAGCACGTTTAAGCTCAACGACTCATCAATGCGGCCCATGTAGCGTCGCCGTAGGCCTTGGCGGCGACCGCAGGGTCCTCTGACTTGTGGATCCCAGATCCCACGATCACAGCGTCCGAGCCTGCCAAGATGGCATCAGATGGATGACCGTATCGCTGGCCCAAGGCCCCCTCTTCAGCCGAGAGATTCACGCCAGGCGTCCAAATCATCCTCCCCTCGCCCACTTTCTTCCTTAGAGACGAAATCTCATCGGGGTTACTCCCGTTTCCGATATATCCGATCACATGAGGGGACGCGGTCCCCATCTCGAGGGTACTGTCGGTGTA
>DAJH01000077.1 GCA_002498925.1 Euryarchaeota archaeon UBA173
CGTATATATGTTATAGAGATTCTCGAAAAAAAGTCAAAAAAACGCGTTTTTTGGAGAAACGGCTCTTAATCTTATTTTTTTTATTGAAATATCTCAGGGCATGGCAAGCGAGAGTATCATGAGCATTGTCGTATCCGGAGCGGCATGGACGATGGGCCAATGGACTATGCGTCGAGTGGTGTGGACATAGATTCAGAGTCAAAGGCGATATCGAGCCTGATTGGCGCCCTGTCTACCTCGAGCAGGGAAAGTGGCGTCATAGGTGCTCCCGTGCCGCTACCAGGTGGGTTTGGCGGCATTATCGAATTCGGTGACTCCAGGCTTGCTCTGGCGACTGATGGGGTTGGCTCCAAGCTGCAGATTGCTAATCACCTTGGAAGGCTGGAGGGAGTGGGGATTGACTGTGTAGCAATGAACGTCAATGATCTCATATGCGTGGGTGCAGAGCCGATTGCCTTTGTTGACTACATCGCGGTTCCTGAAACCATTCCCTCTGTTCATGCAGCACTCGGCTCATCCCTATCTGAGGCTTGTTCCATCGCTCGTGTCACGTTGGCGGGAGGGGAGACAGCTACCCTTCCAGGAATAGTGAAGGAGTTGGATATGTCAGGGACTGCTTTGGGGTGGTTTCCAGAGGGTGGTGAGATAACTGGTTCTAGATTGGCTCCGGGGGATGTGATTGTTGGTCTGCCGAGCAGTGGAATCCACTCCAATGGTTACACTTTGGTAAGGGCTGTATTGGATAGGTCGGGCCTTTCACTTGATTCTCCTGCGCCTTTCGAAGCGAATCACCCGGGTCGTGAGATCAGGAGATTCCCTGGATGTGATGGAGAAGTGAGCATTGGCGAGGTACTTCTGAATCCGACTAGGATTTACGTCGATCCGATTGTTGATCTGATTAATCTTTGCAGATCTGGAGAGGGGCCCTGTGACATCGGTGATATCAAAGCCATAGCACACATTACTGGGGGTGGGCTGTCTAATCTACTCCGCCTACACGAGTCCCTTGGGTGGCATATCTCAGACCCACTGCCTGTTTCTCCGGAGTTTGATTGGATTGCCGAGGTTGGGGAGGTGCAGATCAAGGAGATGCACAGGACATTCAACATGGGGATGGGGATGGCACTTGCTGTTTCGGGGCCAGTTGGAGAAGTCGTAAGTTCTTGGGTCGCCGAGAGGCTCCCAGGGACGCGAATAGTGGGTGAAATAAGGGACCAGGGGCACAAAGTAACCCATGTGGATAGTAGAGTTTCATTCGACCACTACTGATTTTCACTGACGTCAATGCCTTGAGTCATGAGGGTGTCGGGGTGACGTGGTGTCAGACGAGCCAATGGGGTGGCCCGGGGTCATCCATAGGGAAGGCCGTACCGTCATGAGGGTGGCTGAGAAGCCCATGGAGGGACGTAGGGGGCCCGCAGCCAAGGGAGCAGGGGCGTTTCTCAATCCAGCTATGGCCGGCAGTAGGACCCGAAGTGTTCTCCTATTGCAATATGCAATCGAAAGCGGGATTCTAGGGGATGGGGCGATATACGCACTAGATGGTCTAGCGGCAACGGGAGTTCGTGCTAGAAGATGGATAAACGAGCTACCTCGGGAAAGCGCGGAGAGGCTTGACATTGTGATGGGCGATCTTGATGAAGATTCGCTTTCTTGGGCGGTGAGGAACCATCTCGATTTCCCACCCCCTCATGGCAAGGGTAAGTTGCAAGCCACGAAGGGCGATCTGCGGGCAATGGTTCTCAACCACGGCAGGCACTGGGTCGACATCGATCCATACGGTTCGCCTGTCCCCTTCTTAGACACGGCAGTTCAGTCATTGGCCAGAGGAGGTGTGATCGAAGTCAGTGCAACGGATACAGCAGCTTTGACTGGTTCCTCTAAGGATCCACTGCTTAGGAGATACGGGGCCAGAGTAAGAACGGATGGTCTGGCTCACGACTCGGCCTTGAGGGTCCTGCTTGCAACTCTTGCTAGAACTGCTGCAAGGCATGATAGGGCCATAGTCCCCCTAATGTCCATCTGGGATTCGCATCACCTGCGTGTTTCGGCTCGTACGATCAAGAGAAAGGGGGCGGCCAGTGAGGTGGAGAGTAATCTTGGCTGGAGAGTTCATTCCCCTAGCGTCGATGAGGTCGCCTCATCCATCCAATCCGGCTTACAACCAGAAACACCTCTCGAAAAATTGCCAATGGACTGCATGCTACCACTGTCGTACCCAGTCATGAGAGATGACGGTAGGGTTTCCGGACCACTGTGGATTGGCAGCATGGGCGATGAAGGCGCTATGGCGTCGATGACGGAAGAAAGGGCGCTGTCCATGTGTACCACTGCGTATGAGGAGGGAGACGTAGCTGGCTGGTCAGAGGCTGATTTCGAAAGGGAGTCTCGAAGAGTGTCAAGAAGCGTCAGGAACATCCATGAAGAGTCGGGAGTTGTTGACTCCCCCCATCACATCGTAGTGGACGATCTCTCGAGTTGGCTGGAGATTCCAGGGCCCCCGAGCCCGAGGTCTTTGGCTGAGTGCTTGAAAGAGAGAGGCTTCAGGGCAGGACTCACACACTATGGCAAACCATCCATCAGAACTGATGCTCCTTGGATTGAAATCTTGGAGGCTACGATGTCTCTTCAGCCCCCGATGTAGGACATCTCCACTCTCTCCCTGTCGATTGTTTCTTCTGATCTGGTCTCGGAGTATCTATCTTCGCGGTCCTGCCAGTACTGCCTGACTAGAGTCTCCATTTCAATATCAGAGTGCCCATTCCTCAAGGGGGTCAGGAGATCGAGGCCCCGGTTTGAGAACAGGCATGTGAATAGCCTTCCATCAGCAGAAATCCTGGCCCTTGTACAGTGCCTGCAGAATGGTTCCGTGACGCTGGTGATAATTCCGACCTCGTTTCCCCCCGGAAGGAGGTATCGCTTGGCAACATCACTATCCTTCGTGGGTTCAATGGATTCAAGACTCCCAATCTTTTTCCTAATCTCATCCGCTGTGACTACCTCGTCAAGGCTCCATCCATTCGTATTACCTACATCCATGAACTCGATGAATCGGATAGCAATATCCCTATTCGAAAATCGTTCGATGAGTTCGACTATCTCGTCCTCGTTAGAGTTCTTCCTTACTACTGTGTTGATCTTGATGGGGCCCAATCCGACTGATTCTGCGGCCTCTATCCCTGCTAGAACTGAGGCGACAGTGTGACCGGAGTCAGTAATCGCCGCAAATGTCGCCTCATCTATCGCGTCAAGGCTCACGGTAACTCGGTCTAATCCCGCAGCTGAAAGGGCTGGTGCATATCTGGGCAGGAGAACGCCATTGGTCGTCATGGCAATTTCGACTTTCCTCAGGGCAATCATCGAGACTAGCTCATGCAGATTCCTGCGAAGTAGCGGTTCTCCGCCGGTGAGCCGTACTTTCTCTACGCCAAGTGACACAAAAATTCCAACTAATCTGTCTATCTCCTCGAATGTCATTATGTGAGAACGTTCCATGAATGGGAAGTCGTTTCCGAACACCTCCCTTGGCATACAATATCGGCAACGGAAGTTGCACCTGTCGGTAACGGAAATTCTCAAATCGCGAAGAGCCCTTCCGAGTCTGTCTGTTACTTCGGGTCCCGCCACATACCCAGGAGGGGGAGGAAGATGATAGTGATACCCGAGCAAGCCTTGAATAATGACCGGATGTTACGAGAGCCGAGAGAGATGTTGAGCTTCAGCCCCAAGGCCAAGGAAATGCTAGATCATTTCGCCGAAGCGACGGAGGAGATTAGCGAAGTCTGCCTCAGAGTCGAAATTACTGGAAGGGGCAAGGACGGTTTCCAATATGATTTGCAGTTTATCGAGAGCAAGGATGCGAAGGAGGCAGACATAGAGATAGAGGTGGACGGGATGGCGGTGTTCGTCGATCCAAAGAGTGCGAAATACCTTGAAGGCACCACTTTAGACTATCAAGAGACGCTGATGGGAGGCGGATTTAGTTTCGAAAACCCCAACCCATTGTGGATGGATGAAATTTCCAAGGCAGTTGCAGAGATAATTGAAACCGAAGTCAATCCGGCCGTGGCCTCACATGGAGGACATGTTGAATTGATGGGTGTAGAAGATGGCAAGGCGGTAATAGTGTTCGGAGGAGGATGCCAGGGTTGTGGAATGGCTGATGTTACTCTGAAGCAGGGCGTGGAGAGTATGATCAAAGACCACGTTCCTTCGATCGCCGAGGTTATTGATGCAACGGATCACGCTGCTGGAACTAACCCGTTCTACTGATTAGAGAATCATCGGGACGTCGTCCTCGTCATCTGGCCCGGGAGCTGGTAATGCTGTTGACTGGGCTCTTTCGAAGGCCTCCCTTACTCTCTCCTCTATGCTACGGGCGTCTTCCAATAGCTCCTGAACTGGAATTTCCATATCCAATATCTCACTGAGGCCGTCGATAGCCATCAACGCGGCACGGGCATCTGGGTACATTGGATTACACTCGGCCAGCAGGGCTGTTACTTCTAGGCCCCTTCTCTCGCCCTCTGCAATAAGATAGCCCGAAATTCCCGATACTATCCCCTGTTGGATCTGTTGAACGCCCGCGTCACTCAAGCCATCCCTCCCGGAGGAGGTAGAGGAGACTCCCCACAGATCGCTGTCCTCCTTGATGCCCAGATCATTGCTGACAACCCCATCAATGACTATCAATCTCTCAAAACCTCCCTTTGTGAACCACTCCAATACGGTTTCTCCGAAGTATGCGTCATTCTCCGGGGGGAATTGTATCTCGGCTGTGAAAACACCAATCCCATCGCCCTGGTAGACTCTTACGGGGTGCTTTGGGACTGAATCATGGATTAGTGCGATGGCGGGAAACTTGGGGTGCATCACGGTCCCCATGGGCGATAGTTCGAGGGATTTGATCAGATGTGTGGCTGCTATCACCCCAACTGAGCCGACCGTGGAAAAACCACAGATTGCTGTTCCTCCTAGCTTGGAAGGGTCAGCATTGGCATGAAGGACCAATGGATAACCGGCACTGGAGTCTTCCCTCATTGCCGGTGCCTCTGCTTTGAGCAATTTAATGGTAGCCCGCGCTTAGATATTGCATTTTCTAACTTTGTTAAGGAAATGAGCGAAATAATAACTTGATAATAAGACGCCCTCTGCGGTGGAACATGAGCGAAGAAGAGGCTGGTGTGATGGGTAGGATATACATCAAAGTTGGATCCGAAGAGATTGATCTCACTGGCGAGGAGGGGGAAGTCTCTGAAAGCTTCAGTAAGATATTGAAGACCGATACATGGCAGTCGGCGCTCTCGAAGATTCGTAGGGCGAGGGATGCTGCAATAGAGGAGGCGACTGAGCGTGCAAAGATGGCTGGCATCCCTGAGAGGGGTTCGTCTTTCAAGCAGCTATTGTCATCTTGCGGTGTCGACAAGACTTCGGATGTGATTCTTTCTTCTATTCATTATCTCAGAAATGTCGAGAGGGAGAGGGATACGCCGCCCAGGGAGATTAGGAGACTCATTTCACAAACGGGGGAGTGGACTGAGGAGGAGGTCGAGAAATGGAATCTTTCCCTGTACATCAACAGGATGATAGAGGGCGATTTGCTAACTTACCCAGATGGGAGTCCGAAGAAGAATCGGTTCGTCGTCTTGACGGATTCTGGGCTTGATCATTTGGAAGATCTGTCGATCTGAGGTGATTATTTGACGGAGCCCAAGGACTGGTCATATACTTCCCACATTGGTGAAGACCTTCGTGGTGTGGACCTATCAGGAGCTGATCTCAGGAGAGCGATTTTTGATTGGGCTGACTTGGAAGGAGCAGACCTATCTGGAGCAGATATGAGAAAGGCCTCATTCAAGGGGGCCAATCTGATGAAGGCCGCATTCGATGAAGCGGATATGCGTGACGCAGTGTTCCTCAAAGCAAAGATGAATTTGTCTAATTTTCAAGGATCCAAACTAGACAGGGCTGATTTGAGGGGCATAAGAGGCAGATATGCCATCTGGAGGAATGCAAATTGGTGGGATGCTCGAATGAATGACGACCTGCGGAAGGCACTGACAAAGAAGTGGCCGCGGGATGATGAATGATTATTGGTCACTGAGCTTTGAGAGACCCTCGCGCATCCAGTCCGGCACGGGAATTTTAGACTTCAGATCATCCATACTGGTGCAGACGGTGATTTGCTTTGCTTTCCAACAAAGAGTCCCTTCTTGGTTCCTGAACTCGTAATGCCACTCTATCGAAGTGTTTCCAACCCTTGGGACTGTGATCGTGCAATGCACTGTATCCCCGTATGAAAGTGGATGAAGGAATTCTGCCTCACTGTGAACTAGGGGGAATCCTATTCGGCGCTCGCTTAGGATGTGATTGTAGTGCATCCCACATGAGTACTCCCACGACTCCTCGTAGAACCTGTGTGCCATATCCCAGAATCTCGGATAGTATACGATCCTCGCTAGGTCGACCATTGGGAAGTCGACTCTGCGCTCTGATACGAATGGCATGCTATCGTACAAGGACGCTGGGAATAAGCAAATGTATTTTACCAATCAATCTCGAC